>CACYDX010000334.1 GCA_902773255.1 Oscillospiraceae bacterium | reverse complement strand
CGGGTGGGATTCGAACCCACGGGCCCGGTTAAGGGCTTACCCGATTTCGAGTCGGGGCCGTTATGACCTCTTCGATACCGCTGCATAATCGCTGTGTAATTATAACCAACAGCAGATCAAAAATCAAGGATATAAAGTATAAACTAAAAATCTGAGGCATCATAAATAACTTGTATATTTATTTATATAAAAATATTGACAAAATATATTGTCAGTGCTATTATAACATCAGAATAATGAAAGGACAGGATCATATGAAAAAGACGCTTTACAGCCTTATGCTGAATGACGAGGTGGTAAGAGAGGTGGATATCCTTGCCCACAGGCTCGGAACGAACAGATCAGCCCTTATAAACCAGATCCTTGCCGAATATGTCGACTATACCACTCCGGAGAGGCGCATAAACGACGTGCTCTCTGCAATAGAGCAGCTCATGGCCCCTTCACGGGAACTCGTGCCGTTCTTTGCGCCGAATACTTTCTCAATGTCGCTCAAGAGCTCGCTGGAGTATAAATACAGGCCGACAGTCAAATACGAGGTGGAACTGTACAGGGGCACGGGCGAATCCATAGGTGAGCTGTCCGTTGTGTTCCGCACCCAGTCCGGCAGCCTGATCCAGGCAATGACGGAATTCTTCCGTCTCTGGAAGCGGATAGAGGATGCGCATCTTGCTCCGCTCACGGGTAAGCGTGCGGACTATGCCCTTTATGACGGGAAGTTCGTAAGGAGCATTTCTATGCCGGATAAGGACTGCAGCACGGATGAGCTTGCATCTGCCCTTGCCGAGTATATAAAGCTCTTTGACAAAATGATGAAGAGCTATCTCACAGGCAGGATGGATGAGCATGAGGTAGAGGCGGCCTATTATTCACAAATGATCAATTCGGAGGTGCATATATAATATGAATGCCCAGAATCTTACACAGAAAACTATAGATGCGCTGCAGACTGCCAATGCGATGGCGCAGGAGAACAGAAACAGCAGCATTATGCCGGAGCATCTCCTCTATGCGCTTGTTGATCAGGACGGCGGACTGATCCCGTCGCTGTTCGGAAAAATGGGGGTGGACTGCAATACAGTTCTTTCGGAGCTCGATACAGCTATATCCGCACTGCCCAAAGCAGGCGGCGGAGCGGATGTTTACATGTCCCCGGAGACAGGCAGAGTGATAACTGCAGCTGAAAAAGCTGCAAAAGATGCAGGAGACGAGTATATCTCTGTCGAGCATCTGATGCTCGGCATTTTCTCTGCTGCCACGCCTGCGATAAAGAGGATATTCTCGGACCATGCCATAACCAGGTCTGCATTTATGGCTGAACTTTCAAAAGTGAAGACTGCTCCCGTCACAGGAGATAATCCCGAGGACACATATGACGCTCTTGCCAAATACGGCACTGATCTTGTCCAGAGGGCGAGGGACAATGAGCTCGACCCGGTTATCGGAAGAGATGCTGAGATAAGGAATGTTATCAGGATACTTTCGAGAAAGACAAAGAATAATCCTGTTCTCATAGGTGAGCCGGGCGTCGGCAAGACAGCCATAGCCGAGGGTCTTGCACAGCGTATAGTCCGCGGAGATGTGCCCGAGGGGCTGAAAGGCAAGACCATTTTCTCCCTTGATATGGGTGCTCTGATCGCCGGTGCGAAATACAGGGGCGAGTTCGAGGAAAGGCTCAAAGCCGTTCTTGAGGAGATCCGCAAGAGCGAAGGCGGCATAATCCTGTTCATAGATGAGCTGCACACGATAGTCGGTGCCGGAAAGACCGAAGGCAGCATGGATGCGGGCAACCTGCTCAAGCCTATGCTTGCAAGAGGCGAGCTGCACTGCATCGGTGCTACCACCCTCGATGAATACAGAAAGTATATCGAAAAAGACGCTGCACTTGAGAGACGTTTTCAGCCTGTACAGGTGGATGAACCTACCGTGGAGGACACCATATCCATTCTCCGCGGTCTGAAGGAGCGATATGAGGTATATCACGGAGTGCGCATACATGATAACGCACTTGTGGCTGCAGCGACTCTCTCAAACAGATATATAACCGACCGCTTTCTGCCGGACAAGGCGATAGACCTCGTTGACGAAGCCTGCGCCATGATCCGTACGGAGATAGATTCGATGCCTTCAGAGCTCGATGATATGCGCCGGAGGATCATGCAGCTGGAAATAGAGGAGATGGCGCTGAAGAAAGAGGACGACAGGCTCAGTCAGGACAGACTGGAAAAGCTCACGATCGAGCTTGCAAACCTCAAGGACAGTTTCAATGAGATGAAGTCCCGCTGGGAAGCGGAGAAAAACAGCGTGGACGAGGTCAAGAACCTCAAGACTGAGCTTGAAAAACTCCACGCAGAGATAGAAAATGCCCAGCTGAGGTATGAGTATGAAAAAGCTGCAAAACTGAAATACTCGGATCTGCCCGCACTTGAAAAAAAGCTTGAGGAAGCCGAAAAGCGCAGTGAGGAGCGCAACCGCTCAACGCTCGTACACGATACTGTCACAGAAGAGGAGATATCCTCTATCGTTGCAAAATGGACAGGCATACCCGTTTCCAAGCTGATGGAGGGAGAAAGAGAGAAGCTTCTCCACCTCGACGAAATGCTCCATAGGAGAGTGGTCGGTCAGGATGAAGCTGTTCAGAGAGTGACTGAAGCCATTCTTCGTTCGAGAGCCGGCATAAGTGACCCGAACAGACCCATAGGCTCTTTCCTCTTCCTCGGACCCACCGGCGTCGGCAAAACGGAGCTTGCAAAGGCGCTGGCAGAATGTCTGTTTGATGATGAACGCAACATAGTACGTATAGACATGACCGAATATATGGAGAAGTTCTCTGTATCGAGACTTATAGGAGCTCCTCCGGGATACGTGGGATATGATGAGGGCGGCCAGCTTACCGAAGCTGTGCGGCGTAAGCCATACAGCGTCATCCTGTTCGACGAGGTGGAAAAGGCGCATCCCGATGTGTTCAATATCCTTCTCCAGATCCTTGACGACGGCCGCATAACAGATTCCCAGGGAAGAACAGTTGATTTCAAAAATACCATCATAATTCTCACATCAAACCTCGGCAGCCAGTATCTGCTCGACGGCATAGGAGCTGACGGCAGCATCACTGAAGAGGCGAGAGCTGCAGTGGATATGGAGCTGCACAGAGCCTTCAGACCGGAGTTTCTTAACAGACTGGACGAGACCATCATGTTCCGTCCGCTCACCAGAGAGAATCTCAACGGCATCATAGACATCATGGTGGAAGGACTCAGAAAGAGACTTGCCGATAAGGATCTCGGACTTGAGATAACCGACAGTGCCAAGAGCCTTATGATCGACAGAGGCTATGATCCGCTCTACGGAGCAAGACCTCTCAGACGGTATCTCCAAAGCAGCGTAGAGACACTTATTGCCAGGACCATCCTTTCGGGCGATATTGCCGCCGGCACCGTTATCACGGTGGACGAAAGGGACGGAGAGCTGTTCTGCAGATAAGCTGACATCATATAAGCGTTATAAAAGATAGCACCGGATGGATCGAATTCATCCGGTGTTAATTTTTCTTGTAATAATATAGTATATTGTATAAAATATAAGTTTAGTGAATAACAGCAGAAAATGGAGATCCTGATGTTTGCAAAGATCATTGCAATAATCCTTCTTGCGGTCGCGGGTACCGTGATCGCCGGATGGTCTTTCATAAAAAAGAAACTCCCTGTATGGATAACGGCCGTGATACTGGTAGGGATCTATACGGCTGTTGTGCTTTGCTTCCTGCTGCCTCCGACCAGGGCTTTTCTGAATATTCCCAACGGAATTCCCGAAGATACGGTATCCTATTACTGCGATGCGGTTTCTGAAGGTTCATTCGGGCTTGCAGCGGACAAGGTATATAACAGCGCATTCCGCCTGTTTGATGAGCAGTGCGTGGATCCGACTGCAGAAAAGCTGCTCGACGTATTACGCGCGGGGATCCGGATGGAGGCAGTGGGCGAGGCCGAAGTCGAATGGCTCACGGCAAGTCAGTATGTTACTATGTCGTTCCCAAACATATACAATGTGTTCGAACCTGCAAAAGAACTTGCCGTTTCCGGTATGGAAGCAGCAGGCGGAGTCAGGGCGAGAAGTCTTATCTATAATGATGACAAGACATATAAGGCTTCTGTTGCGCAGGAGTTTTTTGATCCCGCCGTCGTAACATGCGCAGCCGGGGAACTGGGCGTGGTCCAGGCAAGATTCAGGCTGACTCTCGTCTGCGAGCACGGAGCATGGAAAATACAGTCCGATAAACTGTTATACGACGCACTGATGAAGGCACTTGCATATGCGGATAAAAAGACAGTGGCGGAAATACTGGATGCAAAAGTGGCGGATGAGCGGGAAAACACAAGAAAGACAGCCCGGTATATCCAGAAACACTATGTTATTGATTTTGCACAGACTGTGGGCCCTGAGCCTGACAGAAAACGCTTTGGTGTAACGACGGATCCTATGGAAGTGCAGGCGGTGGTCGATCAGGCGGCGGCGCTGCTTGGCGGGCAGACAATGGCATGGAATCCGGGGATAGTGATATATCCGGGTTCCGAGATCCATTATTATTTTGACGACACCATTCTTGCTATAGTCTGGAGAGAAGAGAGGAACGGCAGCTGCTGCACATTTGCCGAGATAAAGGTCCAGGATGCAAGCCAGTTCAGACGTAAGCTCGTTACCGATTCCTTCGATCCTCCTACAAATCTCTGGGAAGAGGCAACGCCTCTGAGCACCGAGATCAATGCGGTGGTAGCCACCGGGGGAGACCTCTATGCCTTCAGAAACCACGGCATAATCTCTTACGGCGGTCAGCTTTACAGGGTGAAGTCCAATGCGGTGGACTCCTGTTATATAACAAGATCAGGAGACATGATATTCTCATACAGGTACCAGCTGAATGACTGGGCCTCAGCCCAGCAGTTCATAGACGATAACGATATAATGTTCTCTTTGGCTTTCGGCCCTGTGCTGATAGAAAACGGAGTTGTCAACTACGTAAATGATTATCCTATAGGCGAGATCTGGGATGAATATGCCCGGTCAGCCATGGGCCAGCTGGACAAGCTCCATTACCTCATGCTGGTGATTAACCGGGATGACAGTCTCGGTGCATACAGAAATGCAAGACTGGATGAGGTGAGAGACGCGATGTGGGAGAAAGGATGTCAGCAGGCCTATGCTCTCGACGGAGGGCAGACTGCAATAGTGCTGATAAACAATCAGCGGATAACGCAGGTGACGCCTTACGGCTGGGAACGGATCTACAGCGACATGCTGTATTTTGCCACTGCGCTTACTCCCGAGGAAAGGCTCGGATGATATCGTGACCCGGACAACAGATAAAGGCAGGGATGAAGGATGAAAATAGTTGTTCTTGACGGATATACCGAAAACCCCGGAGACCTGAGCTGGAGCGCGTTCGAAAAATACGGTGAGCTGAAAGTCTTTGACAGGACTCCATATAATGATGAGGATATCATCTGCAATATAGGGGATGCAGACATAGTATTTACGAACAAATGTCCCGTTTCGAAAAAGACAATGGACGCCTGCCCGAATCTGAAATTTATCTCGGTCCTCGCAACAGGATATAATATTGTGGATTATAACTATGCTGCGGAAAAAGGGATCCCGGTTTCGAATATACCGGCTTACGGCACTGCCTCCGTCGGACAGTTTGCCATAGCCCTGCTCCTTGAGATCTGTCATCATGTTCAGCATCATTCTGATCAGGTGCATTCAGGCAGATGGAGCGCAGGACCCGATTGGTGTTTCTGGGATTATCCTCTGATAGAGCTTGCAGGAAAAACGATGGGCATCATCGGCTTTGGCAGAATAGGAAGAACAACAGGACGCATCGCGAAGGCTATGGGGATGAGTGTGCTGGCAACGGGAAGCCGCCCCGTCCCGGAGGGCGAGGAGATCGCAGATTACGTGAGTCTTGACGAACTGCTTGAAAGATCGGACGTTATTTCGCTTCACTGTCCGCTTTTCCCCGATACGAAGGGTATCATCAATAAAGATACCATCGCAAAAATGAAGGACGGCGTGATAATAATAAATAACAGCCGCGGACAGCTCATCGTTGAGCAGGATCTTGCAGACGCGCTGAATTCCGGTAAAGTATATGCTGCCGGACTGGACGTTGTTTCAGAGGAACCCTTGAAGACCTGCAACCCCTTGCTCACGGCGAAAAACTGCTTTATCACTCCGCATATAAGCTGGGCGCCAAAAGAGGCGAGGATAAGAATAATGGAATGCAGCGAGGCTAATCTCAAAGCATTCATCGATGGAAAGCCGATAAACGTCGTTAACGGCGTATGATACAGAAAAGGGAAACGATATGCACAATTTGAAAAGGTGGTTCAAATACGCCAGACCCTACTGGATGTATTTTCTTCTCTGCCCGGTCTTCATACTGGTGGAGGTAGTCGGAGAAGTGATCATGCCGCGGCTTCTTGCTGCACTGATAAACAGCGCCAACGCGGGAACGCTTACGAACGGCGAAAGTATAGGGGTTATGCTCAAGATGATGCTTACGGCGCTTGTCATGATGGCGGGCGGCGTTCTTGCATCGTACACAGGCACTAAGGCTTCTGTGAATTTCGGTGCCGATATCCGTTCAGATGTTTTCTCCAAGGTGCAGGATTTTTCATTTGCAAATATAGACAGATTCTCAACAGGATCTCTGGTAACGAGGCTTACAAACGATGTGATGCGCGTTCAGAACTTCACCGGGATGGTCATACGCATGGCGCTTAGAGCTCCGGGCATGATGATCGCTGCGCTCGTTATGGCGATTTCGATCAGGCCTTCACTTTCAACCGTCTTCCTTGTGAGTGTTCCTCTGCTTATGCTGTGCATAAGCCTTATAACCAGAACGGCATTCCCGCGTTTCGGTATCATGCAGACAAAGGTGGACGCTTTAAACTCCACTGTACAGGAAAACGTAACGAATGTACGTGTGGTAAAGAGTTTCGTAAGGGAGAAATTCAGCATAGGCAGGTTTCGCGAGGCAAACGGCGACCTGAAGCAGGCGAGCCTGAATGCTATGCGCGTAATTATATGGATGGGGCCTGTGATGACCTTCTTCATGAACGGCACCATAATAGCGGTCATCCTTATAGGCGGGCCGATAGTTCTCAACATGGGCATGGAAGTAGGCGACCTCTCTGCTTTTGTCACCTATGTAACGCAGATACTCATGTCTCTCATGATGATCAACTTCATCCTGATGATGGCATCCAGAGCTATAGCATCGGGAAAGAGAATAATAGAGGTGCTTGATGAGCAGCCGGATATTTCCGATGAAAAAGCCGCATTCAAAGACAAGACCGTTGAGGAAGGCGCAATAGAGTTCCGGAACGTGAACTTCCGTTATTACAAGGGCAGTGAGGAAAAAGTACTCAATGACATAAGTCTGAAGATCCCCGCAAAAGCCACTGTGGGTATAATCGGCTCCACGGGCAGCGGAAAAACCACTCTCGTTTCCATGATACCGCGTCTTTATGACTACGACAGCGGCGAGGTTCTCGTGGACGGAGTGAACGTTAAGGATTATTCCCTTTTCAATCTGAGAGAGGGAGTGGGCATGGTGCTGCAGAACAACCTGCTTTTCTCCGGATCTGTTGCGGATAATCTCAGATGGGGGGATGAGAATGCTTCAGAAGAGGAGTTGAGAAGCGCTTCAGCAGCAGCGCAGGCCGATGCCTTCATTACCTCTTTCAGTGATGGATACGAGACTAAGATAGAACAGGGCGGAACGAATGTTTCCGGAGGTCAGAAACAGCGTCTGTGCATTGCACGGGCACTGCTGAAAAAGCCTAAGATCCTCATTCTTGATGACTCTACAAGCGCTGTGGACACTGCTACCGAGGCGAGGATCCGCGAGGCCTTTTCCAATGAACTGCGCGATTCGACCAAGATCATCATAGCACAGCGCATAGGTTCGGTCATGGAAGCAGATATGATAATAGTGATGAACGAGGGCAGGATCACCGGCATCGGTAATCATCAGGAGCTTCTGGAGACAAACGAGGAATATCGGGAGATCTGGGAATCTCAGTCCGGTATGAGGAAGGGGGCCTGAGCTGTGGCAAGAACTATTGAGAAACTGCGTGAGCAGTATAATGCCAAAGCCAGCCCCAAACAGATGGGCCGCGGTCCCGGAGCAAGGGGCGGCGCGCAGGGCAAACCCAAGAACATGGGGGCGACGGTCGCAAGGCTGTTTTCCTACTACAAAGGTTACAGGCTCAGACTTGCAGCAGTATTGATGATGATGCTCTGCAGCACTGTCTGCTCTCTGGTGGGCGGCTATTTCATGGCGCCTATCATAGACAGGCTCACGCTTGCCGTGGCACCTAACGCCGAGATAAAAATGAGTGCCATGGAGCGTGCGGCTGACCGCATGATAACATCAGTGGTGGGGGCGGATGCCGGCGCGATGACTTATATCGTTGCGGCAGCGGCTATGCTCGGGATCATCTATTTGATGGCCGTGGTGCTTATATATCTGCAGGAGCGGCTCATGGTGGAGACGACGCAGAAGATAGTGGAGAACATCCGTAACGGACTTTTCGAAAAACTGCAGTATCTTCCTGTACGCTATTTTGATTCCAAGCCGACCGGTGAGATCATGTCCCGATTTACCAACGATGTTGACAATATCGACATGATGCTGGGCGATACGCTCACATCAGTCATTTCCGGGGTGGTATCCCTTATCGGGACAGTGATATTCATGATAACCACGAATGTGGTTCTCACGATCGTAATAGTTGTATTCATCCCGCTTATTATGCTGGCTGTAGGCGCAATAGGAAAGCGTTCCTCAAAGTACTACCGCGGCCAGCAGGCGGCCCTCGGCGCCATAAACGGATATATGGAGGAAACGGTCACCGGAGCGAAAGTAGTAAAAGTATTCAATCATGAGGCGGACTGCGTGGAAGAGTTCAATCTTCTCAACGACGACATGCGCGATACCCAGTTTAAAGCGCAGTTCTGGGGCGGCGTAACGATGCCTATCATGAGTAATATCTCACAGGTCTCATATGCAGCTGTAGTTGGTGTCGGAGGCCTGCTTATGGTGGCAGGAAGCCTTACCCCCGGCGGACTTACGGTATTTGCCGGTTATTCAAGGCAGTTCTCAATGCCCATAAGCCGTATCGCATCCCAGATGGCAACCATATTCTCAGCCCTTGCAGGAGCTGAGCGTGTTTTCGAAGTTATGGACACGGAGCCTGAACTGCCTGATGCAGAAGATGCCGACCCCATGCCCGAAATGAAAGGTGATGTCGTTCTTGATGATGTTACATTCGGATACGTTCCGGAAAAGACCGTGCTAAAGCACATTAGTCTCTATGCGCATCCGGGCCAGAAGATAGCTTTCGTGGGCTCCACCGGTGCCGGAAAGACAACGGTGACGAATCTTCTCAACCGTTTCTATGACGTGCAGGAGGGCAGTATCAGGATCGACGGTGTTGATATCCGGAATATAAAGAGAGATGTGCTCAGGCAGAATATTGCAATGGTGCTGCAGGATACCCACCTGTTTACCGGCACCGTAAGAGAAAACATCAGATACGGCAGGCTGGATGCGACTGATGAGGAAGTGATCGAAGCGGCAAGGATCGCATCCGCCCACAGCTTCATCATGCGTCTGGAGAACGGTTACGATACAATGATCGAAGGCGACGGCACCAATCTCTCACAGGGACAGAGACAGTTGCTCAATATTGCCAGAGCTGCTATATCGAAGGCTCCGATACTTGTTCTTGATGAGGCGACTTCCTCGGTCGACACAAGGACCGAGCGCCACATAGAGCACGGTATGGACCGGATAATGAAAACGCGCACCACTTTCGTTATAGCTCACAGACTTTCAACGGTAAGGAATGCGAACGCCATTATGGTTCTCGAACACGGTGAGATAATCGAGCGCGGAGATCATGATGATCTGCTCGCACAGAAAGGCCGATACTACGAGCTGTATACCGGGAAGACGGAACTTGCATAAAAAACATACAAATGCACGGCGATTTTGCCGTGCATTTGTCATTACAGGCATGTTATAATATCCAAAACACTCTGATGAGGTGCTATTATGAAAGAGTTTATCTGCAGACCTGATTATCCGGTAGCTGTCACTCCGAAAGGGAAGATAAGAGGCTATGAATTTGACGGGGTTTTCATTTTCAGAGGTATCCGCTATGCTAAAGCGGAGAGGTTTTGCATGCCGGAACCGGTGGAAAGCTGGGAGGGGATCAGGGATGCAACGAATTACGGCCTCAACTGTCCGGTGCTTAATGAACCGGTACCGGAGAGCGAGGTCATAATTCCCCATCGCTTCTGGCCGGTATCCGAGCACTGCCAGTTCCTGAACGTCTGGACTCCCACTCTGGACCCCGGCGCGAAGAAAGCCGTAATGTTCTGGATGCACGGCGGCGGCTACTTTGCCGGTTCCGCCATCGAGCAGGAGTGCTATGACGGGACGAATCTTGCAAAGCTCGATGATGTGGTGTTCGTTTCCATCAATCATCGCCTGAACGTATTCGGGCATCTTGATCTGTCGGATTTCGGTGAGGAATACTGGAATACGGCAAATCTTGGGATAGCGGATATAGTAGAGGCGCTGCGCTGGGTGAAGGAAAACATAGCGGCATTCGGCGGAGATCCGGATAACGTCACTGTTTTCGGCCAGTCCGGAGGCGGCGGTAAGGCCACCATACTCAACCAGATCCCGGAAGCGGACGGCCTGTTTGCAAAGTCAATAATCATGTCCGGAGTCATACCGGAACACTGTTTTGATACCGGCTGCAGCGCTGAGGAGCTGGTGCTCAAGATAATGGAGTTTCTCAGGATAAAGGACCGCAGCGTGAAAAAACTGGCTAAAGTGCCTGTGCCGCAGCTCGTGTGGGCCGTGAATAAGGCGACGGTGTTCTTCGCAAAGCGGGGCATAAGCGTGAACTGGACGCCAAAACCCAACAGATACTACCTGTGCGACCCGCTGGTAGGTGATTTCACAGCTCATTCACTTACTGTGCCGACCATGGTGGGTACAGTGTTCAGTGAATTCAGTTCTGCACCGGGACTTAAGAACGCAGGCGGCTCAGATGTGAAGGATCGGGCCGCAGACGTGCAGAAAATGTTCGGGAAAAAGGGGAGCAGGGAACTTCTTGGGGCCTTTGCGAAAGTATATCCCAATACAGATCCCGTATATCTCTGCGACATAGACAGGATGTTTCTCCCGGATACGGTAAAATATGTAAAAAAGAAAGCGGCTAAAGCTTCGGCTCCGGTGTATAACTACATGTTTGCCAAGGTATTCGATTTTGACGGAGGCCGTGCCGCATGGCACTGCGCAGATATTCCTTACTTCCTGCACAACGCGGATATGATTCCGGTATGCCATCAGAAGAACGGAGAACATCTTGAAAAGGTGATGTCCGGTGCTTTTGTGAACTTTGCGAAGACCGGGGACCCGAACACCGAGGGGCTTCCTGAATGGGAACCCTGCAGCGAAGGCAGGATGGTCACTATGGTATTCGACGATGAATGCGTCAGCAGAGTGAACATGCAGGATGAACTTCTGCCTTTAGTCCTGAAGTACAGTCCGCCTGTCGAGCTGCCGGCTTCCGAACTCCCGGATGACGACAACAGTGCTGCCGGCAGAGCATGGGTGTTTTAAACAGGTTTATTACATGAAATTCAAAACCGCTTTCACATCAGGTGAAAGCGGTTTTGTAATGATGTACAAAAAAACATGACGTTCTTTAACAGGTATAACAAAAAAAACCGT
>CACYDX010000333.1 GCA_902773255.1 Oscillospiraceae bacterium | reverse complement strand
CGGCCTGCGCCGACGCCGACATAGAGCTCAACGAAATCAGATCCGGAGATGGAGAGGAACTGAACATTCGCCTCTCCGGCCACAGCCTTTGCAAGAAGGGTCTTACCTGTTCCCGGAGGACCTACGAGCAGAACGCCCTTCGGGATCCTTGCGCCCATATCCGTAAAGGCCTTTGGATTTTTGAGGAAGTCTACTATCTCGGCAAGTTCTTCCTTTTCCTCATCGCAGCCCGCGACATCGGCAAAGGTCTTCTTCTTTTTCTCTTCGCTTCCGAGTCTGGTCCTTGCACGGCTGAACTTGGCAATTCCGCCTGCTCCACCTCCCCGACGGTTCATCAGGGCAAACCAGAGGACCATAAGCCCTATGAGGATAAGGTAAGGAACGAAGCTTACCCACCAGGGCAGAGTGAAGCCTTCGGTGTAGTCATATTCCTTTATTATTCCGGCCTCATACTGCTCGGCGATCAGCTCATGGAAGTCCTCATAGAACACGGAGAAGCTGTAGAGACTGTAAGTCTTTGTCTCCAGAGGCTCTTCCGGATTCCCTGTCCTTACCTTCAGAGTGATGCTTTCGCCCTCGGTGACGAAAGACTCCACCTTTTCCTCTTTGAACAGATCAACGAGATCCGAATAAACGAGCGACTCGCTGACGCTGTCTCTGGTCATCGTTGCAATAACAGCAACGATGATGAGCAGGAGAAGAACATAGAATCCTATATCTCTTATACGGTTTCGGTTTTTATTTGACTTCAAGTGATCACCTCACATATACACTTCAGGCTTAAGAATGCCCACATAGGGCAGGTTGCGGTATTTCTCGTTATAATCGAGCCCGTAACCCACCACGAAGGCATCCGGCACCTCGAAGCAGGAATAGTCGGCATAGACATCCGCTTTTCTGCGGGAAGGCTTGTCCATCAGAGTTACGATCTTTATGGAAGCCGGCTTTCTTACCATAAGATAGTTTTTCAGGTAGTTGAGCGTAACGCCCGAGTCGAGGATATCCTCAACGATAATAACGTCCCTTCCGCAGATATCCTCGCTGAGGTCCTTGTTTATCTTCACCGCGCCGGTGGTCTTCGTGCCGCTGTATGAGGACACGGCCATGAAATCCATGGAGCAGTTTATGCTCACGCTTCTCACAAGGTCCGACATGAAGACGAAGCAGCCCTTGAGAACGCCCACGAATATGGGTGTTTTCCCCTTATAATCCGCAGAGATCTGCGCGCCTATCTCCCTGACCTTTGCTTTGAGATCCTCTTCCGTTATAAGGATGCTCTCGATATCTTTTTCCATTTTTCCCTCTTTTATCAGGTCTGTTTTTTCTTTTTATTTTTTGGAACGGGAGGATCCGTAAAATAGATCCTTCCTTTCTGTCTTCTTATCCTCGCCCCGGGAACATCGATGAAAGCAAGCTCTGTTCCTGTTGCAAGCTTCATAATGTCGTTGGTATGCACCGCGCTTACGTTCTGCGGGCACAGCTTTCGGATCACCCTTGCCTCCACTGCATCCGGAAGAGCAGCAAGCTCGTTGGATCTTACGCTCTCCCCGTTGAAATGCCCGGCGATGAACTCATCCGCCAGTTGATCAAGCAGCCTGTTATCCTCTCTGAGCATGTCCCCGGTCCTGAGGATCGCCCTGGAGACCGAAGGGTTTATCTCTCTGAGCACGGGCATTATCTGCAGTCTTATCTTGTTGCGGCTGTATTGCTGAGAACTGTTGGTGCTGTCCTCAATATGAGAAACGCCATGCTCTTCAAGATATCTCTCTATCTCGGTCCTCGTTGTTTCGAGAAGCGGCCGCACGATATTTCCTCTTACAGGCGGTATCCCGCAAATACCGGCAGCCCCGCTGCCTCTTGCGAGATTGAAGATAACGGTCTCGGCATTGTCGTCCGCATTATGCGCGGTGGCTATCCTGTCGAATCCGTTTTGCTCCGCCGTCTTTTTGAGGAACTCATATCTCAGCTCTCTGGCAGCTTCTTCAAGGCCCAAGCCTTTTTCTTCGGCGTACCGGGGAACATCTCCGCGGCCGATAAAGAGCTGTATGCCCATCGCCCTGCAGACATCTTCAACAAAGGCCATGTCCCTGAGCGATTCATCTCCGCGTATCCCGTGCTCGAAATGGGCAGCCGCAACACTTATCTCAAGCGTCTCGGCATTGTATGAAAGCCAGTTCAGAAGACACATGGAGTCCGCTCCACCGGATACGGCACAGAGGACTCTGCTTCCGAGGGGAAGCATATCATAACGGGAAACGAGATCAGTAATCGTCTTCATGCACTGTGTCTCTGGAGCCGAAGGAGGTATATTCCGGTATCCAGTTGAGTTCGACGGTGTCCGTTCTGCCCTTTCTGTTCTTGAGCACTATGGCCTCGGCAAGGTTCGGATCCTCGGCGTCCTTATCGTGATATCCCTGCCTGTAAAGGCCTATGACAACGTCCGCATCCTGCTCTATGGCGCCTGATTCTCTCAGGTCGGAGAGCACGGGCCTTTTATCCTGCCTGCCCTCGCTTGCACGCGAGAGCTGTGAAAGGCAGATGACGGGAACGTTCAACTCCTTTGCCATTATCTTCATCATACGGCTGATATCACTGACGGCCTGAGTTCTGCTCTCATTGGACCAGGACCTGCCGCTTCCGGAAGATCCCATAAGCTGGAGATAGTCTATAACTATGAGATCCAGCTTTTTCAGACGCCGGCACTGCGCACTTATATCCGCAACGGTGACAGAGGAATTGTCATCTATGAGAATGTTTGTTTCGCTCAGAGCCTGTGCCGCAGTGGCTATATCCTTCCACTGCTGCTCGGTCAGATGGCCCGTGAGCAGATTCTTCGCCGGAACGAGAGCCGCTTTTGAAAGCAGCCTTGTTACCAGCTGCTCCCTGGACATTTCCAGAGAGAATATCGCTACGTTCTTCTTTTCATTCATAGCGGCATGGAGAGCGATATTCAGAGCTATACTCGTTTTGCCCATGCCGGGACGGGCGGCGATTATTATAAGCTCGGATTTGTTGAGACCGAGAGTAACGTTATCCAGATCAGGCAGGCCTGTGGGTATGCCGGGGATCCTGTCTCCGGATTCTGCCGCCTCATTGAGCTGGTCAAAAACATTCTGAACTACAGATGAAACGGGAAGCAGCCTCCCGATATTTCTTCCGCTCCTGAGAGCATAGATCTGCTTCTCAGCAGCCTCGAGCACGCTGTCCGCCTCGCCGGAGCCATCATAAACCATTTCCCTTATGTTGTCTGCGGCTTCTCCGAGACGGCGGAGCAGGGCTCTTTCCTTTACAATGGAGGCATACTCCTTCACGTTCGATGCGGTGGGCGTCTGTGCAACGATGCTGTAGATATAATCTTCGGTGCTCTCATTATATACGCCTCTGACCTTCAGGCGGTCGATAAGCGTTACGGAATCTATGGTATAACCGTAGGCGAACATGGAATAGAGAGTCTCATAAATATCTCTGTTCACCTGCGAATAAAACTCATCCGCCTTGAGGGACTCAAGCACTTCCGGAATACATTCAGGATCTATGAGCATGGAGCCGATCACGGCCTGCTCTGCCCTTTCAGAATGCGGCACGCTTCTGCCGAGCAGTTCATCCATTTTGTATTCCCCCTTCCCGAAATCTTAATATAACTGCCCTTTTCAGCCCTCTACAACGAGCAGGTTCACAGTCCCGCTCACCTCATAGCCGAGCTTGACCTTAACCGTATAAGCGCCGTACTGCTTTATCGGGTCTCCCTGCACGATCTTGTTTTTCTCTATATCGATGCCGTACTGCTCCCTGAGCGCATCTGCTATCTCCTGGGAAGTAACGGCTCCGAAGAGTTTTCCGGAGCTGCCGGCCTTGGCACGGATCATCACCTGAACGCCCTCGAGCTTTTTGGCGTTTTCCCCAGCCTGAGCCTTTTCCCTGGCTGCCTTTGCAGCAGCGGCCTTTTCCTTTATCTTCAGTGCGTTCAGATTATCGGCCGTGGCCTGGGTGGCAAGGTTGCGGGGCATGAGATAATTGCGGGCGTATCCGTCGGACACTTCCTTCATCTCACCCTTTTTCCCCTGACCTTTTACATCCTGCAGAAAAATGACTTTCATATCATATCCTCCGTATCATCGATGATCATTCGTCAAAGTAATCATCTATCGCTTCTTTGACCTTCTGATATAGAGTATCCGTGTCTATCTGTTCGAACTGAGCCGCCGCGATGCTGCGGTTGCCTCCGCCGCCGAGCTTCTCCATCAGGATCTGAACGTTCACATCGCCTATGGATCTGGCGGATATGAAAGCTCCGCCCTTTCCGTCCGGAACCATGACTATCGAGGCGTCGACGCCCTGGATATTGAGCAGTTCATCCGCCGCCTGGGCTGTGACTATCCTGGTCTGGGGCTCCTTCGGAGATGCGATGGCAATGCCTCTGTACAGCGTTGCGGAAGTGAGCACGTTATACCTTGCAACGGTCGTTTCCATGTCGGACTGGAGAAGTCTTATAACCTCAGCAGTGTCCGCTCCGGAACGGCGCAGATATGCAGCAGCCTCGAAAGTCCTCTCACCTGTCCTTACGGCGAATCTCTTGGTATCGAGCACCATGCCGGCGAGCATAGCCTCTGCCTCGCACTGCTTGATATCCTGCTTTTCGATCTCCTCCTGGAGCAGCTCGCTCACAAGTTCGCAAGCTGATGAAGCATAAGGCTCTATAAAGCTGAGCGTCGAATTCTGGATATACGTGGCAGCAACTCTGTGATGGTCGATGACCGCCACCTTGTTGCAGGTCTCCAGCAGATCCGGATCCTCCACCTGTTCGGGCCTGTTGGTATCTACCACCACAAGAAGAGTGTTGCTGTCAGCTCTGAGCATGGCGTCCTGCGGAGAGATGAATGCGTGGGCATAATCTTCATCAGTCTTCAGTCTTGCGATCAGTTCCTTGGAAACATTGTTTTCCTGATCCATGATGATATAGGCCTTAACACCGAATTTTCTCGCAAGACACACTATACCGGCGCAGGCGCCGACCGCGTCGAGATCAGCGAATTTATGGCCCATGACATATACTTTTGAGGCGTATCTTATCAGTTCGGCGAAGGCATTCGCCATGACTCTGGATTTTACCTTGGTCCTCTTCTCAACTTCGCTTCCGCGCCCGCCGTAGAACTCGAATCCGTGCCGGTTCTTGACGACCGTCTGGTCTCCGCCGCGGGAGAGTGCAAGCTCTGCTGCGTTGCTCGCAAAGTGCAGCGCTTCGGAAAAGTCCTCGGCATCCTCGCCGAAGCCTATGCTGATAGTGGCAGAGATGCCTATCGGGTTTTCTACCGAGTGGACTTCCTCCACTATGCTGAATTTTCCCTCTCTCAGCTTATCCGTATATTTCTTTTCAAATACTGCAATATATCTGTCGCGCTCGTAGCGGCGGAGGATAGCGTGGTTATCATCGCGCCACTGGTTGAGCTTGTCCTCTATGGCATCACGTATATCGTTTTTGGTGCGTTCCGGATAGTTCCTTATGAGCTCATCAAGATTATCGATAATGACTATGCCCACAACCGGGCGGCTCTCTTCATAGAGGATGCGCATATCATCGTATTCGGTCACATCGATCCAGTAGGTGATGCCCATAAAGGCCGCATCGGCCTCATCCTTGGCAGATCTTATGATATTGCCGTGCAGCTGGTATTTCCTGCCCCCGAGTTCTATAAGAGAACCGTAGCGCTTCTTGCCCTCGAGCAGCCATTTGCCGCTGAACTGAGGGACAAGATCGGTCATCATGGCATCAAGCCTCGCGCCCTTGGAGCCGCACATATCGAAAAACATCTCGTTGCCCCAGATGATACGGGAATCATCGAGCCTGAAAACGACTATGGGCAGCGGGAAACTCATCAGTGTATTGCTTTTTGCATTATCCGTCTCATAGGTGATCGATTCTATGAACTCGGCGAGCTGTCTGCGCTTTCTTGCCGCCATGACAAGAGAAAAGATCATGAGAAAGACTATAACGCCGGCTTCTATGTATGCAAGTTCATGCATACCGAAGAACCAGGTCGCTACCGCAAAAGCGATAAGAAAGAAAAAGTGAATGAGAACGCCGGATTCGGCAAACCTTTTCAGTTTCTTATTCACGCTTTCGCCTCCCTTGGACATACTTTCGGTTTTACACAATACAGTAAGGTATTATACCAAATCCCTTACCCCTTTACAATGAATATTTTTTTAAATATAATCAGTATATATTTGGATAATATACGATTATTTGAAAGGGAGGATCTAAATGTGGACATTGAAAAAACCATCAGAAACCTGAAGCTGAGACATTTCAAAGTAAGTCACTTTTCGAGCGGTGAGGAAGCTGTCAGCTATCTTGCCGGGCAGATCAGCGGCACGAGCGTCGGCATAGGCGGATGCAAGACTGCCGCGGACCTGGGGCTTTACGACGTTTTGGCTGAAAACAACGAGGTGTTCTGGCACTGGAAGGAGCCGGGGCTTGAGACTCTGAAGAAGGCCAATGCGGCTGAGGTCTATATCACAAGTGCCAACGCCATCTCTGAAAACGGCGAGATACTCAACATCGACGGCAGAGGCAACAGGCTCGCCGGCCAGGTATTCGGCGACAAACGCGTATTCATCATTGCAGGCAAAAACAAGATATGCCCCGATTTCGAATCCGCCCTGTTCAGGGCAAGAAACACCGCCGCTATAGAAAACGGCAAGCGTTTCCCCTATAAGAATCCCTGCCAGGTGGACGGCAAGTGCCATGACTGCCGTTCGGAAAACCGCATCTGCAACGCTCTGCTAGTGCTCTGGGGCCCGATGATGGGAATGACGACCGAAGTAGTGCTGATAGACGAAGACCTGGGAATGTGATAAGGAGAGAAAGAAATGATAAAAAGAGCTGAAAACCGCGTAAAGGACCAGAAGAAGCTATTCAACGGCGCAGGCGAGGCGAAAATGTTCCATATTCTCGAGCCCGGTGAGGAGATGTACAACAAGGGAAGAGTGTTCAACCATCTTTTCCTTGAGCCCGGCTGCGAGATAGGCTGGCACATCCACCACGGCGACGGCGAGACCTATTATATCCTCAAGGGTGAGGGCGAATACAGCGACAACGGCAATATTGTAACTCTCCGCCCCGGCGACATCGCCTTCGTGGACGACGGTGAGGGCCACAGCCTGATAAACAAAGGCACCGAGACCCTTGAAGCCATAGCGCTGGTACTGTATAAATAATCATTTTCGGAGAACATATCTTCATGAGCATCACCATCTTTACCCCGGGAAGAACAGAGCTTTCCGGAAACCATACCGACCACCAGCAGGGAAGGATACTGGCCTCTGCGGTAGACCTCGGCCTCACCGCAGTTGTAGAAAAAGGATCCGGAACGAGAGTTGCGATTGAGTCGGATGGCTTTAAGCCTTTCTATGCAGAGACGGATCTGCTCGATATCATTCCCGGAGACTACGGCACATCCAGAGCACTCATGCGCGGCATGCTTGCATATTTCAGGGAAAACGGCTTTGAGATCGGACCTTTCTCAGCAAAGATGACAAGCACGCTTCCCTCCGGTTCCGGTCTTTCATCCTCCGCCGCGTTTTCTGTGATGGTCGGCAGGATACTCAACGAACTCTATAACGGGGGAAAGGCAGATCCCGTATTTATCGCAAAGGCCGCCCAGTACGCCGAAAACGAATACTTCGGAAAGCCCTGCGGACTGATGGACCAGCTTGCCTGCTCCCTCGGACATGCGGTATATGTCGACTTCAGGACAATGGAGATCGATCCGATCATAGCGGATTTCGGATCCATGGGCCTCACTCTCTGTCTTGCGAATACAGGCGGCACCCACGCCGGCCTCGACGATGCCTATGCCTCCATCCGCATCGAAATGGACGGCATCGCTGCAAGGTTCGGCAAGAAAGTTCTCCGCGATGTGGATCCCGATGATTTCTTTGCAAAGGGCTGGAGCACTGATGAGAGACCCGTCAGGAGAGCGAAGCACTTCTTCGAAGAGAACGAAAGAGTCCCTCGGATGCGTGATGCTCTCAGAGCCGGAAACGGTGAGGAATACATGCGGCTGATGAACGCCTCCGGAAGATCATCCGAAAACCAGCTCAACAACATAGTTGCAGAAGGCGCCGGAGACACAAAACTCGCAGAGGGCCTTGAGCTCAGCGCAAAACTGCTCGAGGGCAAAGGGGCATGGAGAGTGCATGGCGGAGGATTCGCCGGATGCGTACAGGCGCTCATGCCGCCGGATCTCTTTCCCTTCTATAAACAGGAGATGGAAAAAGCCTTCGGCCCCGGCACCTGCCGTGAACTGAAACTGGCCTGAACAAGATACATATTAAAATGAAGCCGTGCTTAACGCGGCTTCATTTTGCTTGCTCGATAATCGCTGTTTTCTGACCATCCGTCATGGAGAAAAACACAGCATATGGCAGCAGATGCCATAGCGACGGTCATGTTTCCAAAAAAACAATGACAAATGAAATGTGCTGGTGTATTATAGAACGCAATTCTTCTCAAAAAGAACATCCGAATACGGATGACTTCTGTTTTACTAATCCTTTCCGGTAATAATTTATACTATGATCACAAAAAAGGAGAATACAAAAGATGAAACTCAATCTTTCCGACAGGATCACAAAACCCGATTTTCAGGGTGAGTTCACCGCTTCCATACTGGCTGCAGCTGCCTCTCCTGATTTAATTTCGTTTGCCGGCGGCCTGCCGAACCCGGTTTCCTTCCCTATCCCGGAGATGGAAGCCGCCACTAAGAAGGTACTTGAGCAGAACGGCGTTACTGCACTGCAGTACAGCTCCACCCCCGGCTGGCCTGCTCTGCGCCAGTGGATCGCCAAGCGCTATGAGACCATGGGCGTAAAAGACGTCAGTCCGGACGATATCATCATCACCAACGGTTCGCAGCAGGCGCTGGCTATGGTCGGAGCTGCGCTCATCAACCCCGGTGACAAGGTCATCGTCGAGGATCCTACATATCTTGTCGCACTTCAGTCCTTCCATGTCTTCGACCCTGTCGTTCTGACCGTGACCATGAATCCGGACGGCATCGACTGTGATGAGCTGGCCGAAACGATCAAAAACAACCCCGAGGCCAAATTTGCCTATCTGATACCGAACTTCCAGAATCCCACAGGATTGAGCTATTCGCAGGAAGTTCACGACAAGGTCGTTGAGATATTCAAGGAAAGCAATGTTCTCCTGCTCGAGGACAATCCCTACCGTGAACTGCGTTTCGCAGGCACCGCAACCGACAGCTTCGGCAAAGAGCTTGGTGAACAGTGCTGCATGCTCGGTACTTTTTCCAAGATCGTAACACCGGGCATGCGCATAGGCTGGATCTGCGTCCGCAATAAGGAACTCCATGACAAACTCCTCAGCTACAAAGCCACAGCCGACCTGCACACCAACATCTTCAGCCAGATGGTGCTGGCGCAGTATCTTGCTGACAATGACGTCGACGAGCATATCGAAAAGACAAAGGCTCTCTACAAGGCCAAGTCCGATCTGATGGTCGCCTGCCTGAAGAAATATCTGCCCGCAGGCTGTGAGCTCACTCCGACCGAAGGCGGCATGTTCCTTTGGGTAACGATGCCGAACAACATCTCGGCCGTTGAGCTTTACCGGAAGGCGCTGGACAAAGGCGTTGCCATCTGCCCGGGCGATCCGTTCTATGAGTATAAGCGCAATGTTAGCTCTTTCCGTATCAACTACTCCAACTCCACAGACGAAGCCATTGAGAAAGGCATAAAGATCCTTGGAGAAGTATGTGAAGAGCTTTTGAACGCCTGAAGCGCTTCATGAGTGATCAGTAAAAAAGGAAGCTGTAAAAACACAGCTTCCTTTTTGTTTGTTCAGTTCAGCGGGAATTACTTGCCGGCGTTCATCTGCGCTGCGACTTCAGCGGCAAAGTCTTCCTGCTTCTTCTCGATGCCTTCGCCCTTGATGAAGTG
>CACYDX010000332.1 GCA_902773255.1 Oscillospiraceae bacterium | reverse complement strand
GTTTTACCGTTGCTGGTAACGGTGATTGAACGGGTATGCGCGCCGGACAGGAACGCGTAAATGTCTTGATTCAGAATATCGATATAGAGACCGGGCCCAGCCCGGAACTCGCCGTTTTCATCAGCAATCAATAGCAGGACGCGCTCGGGCGGGCCGTCCAACTCCCCGTCATAGGCTTCAAGGCAATACGTTTCGTCGATCGGAAAGCGCCAGATCAGCTGCCCCGATCCAATCTCCTTACCCTCATACGCCAGCAGATCGGCCCATGTTAAGGCCATACCCTTGTCTGCCAGTGAGTAAACATCGTTCAATGTCATGCGAGTCTTTGCCTCTTCCATCGGCTTTTCTGCTTCATATGTCGCCCAGGGCATCAGTTCATCCATTAAGTCTTTCCCGCAATCGAAAGAAATCAGCATTGACTGGGAAGAAAGCAAATTGTATGCGTAGCAGGTCATCTCTGAATCCCGAGCAGTTTGCTCAAAGTTCAGACACCAATAATCATCTCCGCGCAGATAAATCTGCCTCGACGGTTCTACTGTCGTAAATCCTTGGACGGTCTGTGCAGTCCATGTCTGTGAAGTAATTATTTCATTAAAACTCTTGCCTGATTTCTCGTAAGAACGGCCTGTATTGTCAATCAGAGTGACGATTTCTGCATTGGAGAAGCTGAGAAGGAAGGACAACGGATCGGAGAGAATGAGTTCGGTATCGAAAGTCTGCTCCGGCAGACGGTCCGGCTCTGTAGATGGGGCAGGGATGAAAGTTGCCAGCGCCGCCTCAAAATCCTTGGCACCGATGCGGTAGTATCGTATTTCGTTGCCGAAGCGGACGGCTGCGAGGTGCTCGGACTGATAAACAATGATCCGGTAATCATCCTCGATCACGAACTCAAGAAAGCCGCGCGGTTCGGGAGAGGACGACGGCGCGCGCCGCTTCGTCCAGTTCGCGACCGACAGGAATTGCGCCAGCGCTTTGGCATCCGCAACACCGGGCTGAACTCCGTCAGAATCAGCCGGGTACAGATTGGCATAGGGTGCGGTGTCGTTCTGCTCAATTAGAGTAATCGCGTTTTTGTAGTTGAGGAAAGACAGATCCTGCTCCTGTATAGGATTCGTTGCAAAACACACGATCAGTATGATACAGGCCAGCACAGCGGCAAGAATGATCCAAGACGAGGGCTTTTTATAGTTCAGCACCGCCTTGACGCGGGTTTTCACATCTGTCTCGCCAAAGGCCACGGGGCAGGCGGCCAGGATGTGGTGGGCACTGCAATTTAGGAGTGTCTGCGAATAGGCGGCGCGTTCATTGTGCCCGAGCTCGCGGATGACCTTCTCATCACAGGCAAGTTCAATATCCCTGCCAAGCAGCACATAGGCCAGCCAGCAGAAGGGATTGAACCAATGGACGCTGAGTATCAGAAAACCCATAGGTTTCCAGAGATGATCGAAACGGTTAAGGTGTGCACGTTCGTGAGCAAGGACATATCGTTTTTCTTCCTCATTCAAGGAGGAGGGAAGATAGATCACCGGACGGAGAACCCCGAGGATAAAGGGACTCGCGACCTCATCACAAACGCGGATATTTTCTCTTTGAGGCAGAGAAACAGCCACCTTTTTACGCAAAAGCAGTGTGCTGATTACCGCGTACAGCAACATGACGCTGAGGCCCAGCAGATAGAACAATACCAGCGGTGGAAGATAGACCTCACGGCTGCGCTGATTGACTTCCAAAGATGTGCCTGGGATATTCGAGATGGTCTCGGCGCTTGTCTGCGGCCGCTCAATCTGAACGGTATCCACCTCGAGCAGCGGCTTTTCGCTGCCTTCGGCGGGGCGGAAGACCTCTACCTCGCCGCTCCCACTGACGATAGAGGGCGTTGCACGGAAGGCGGAAACTGGCGAAGCGAAGCTGATCGGGCAAACAAGCCGGATGGCCACCAGCGCCCACATGGCACAGATGATCCATCGCGGTGCCTTTTTGAGTAGAGCGCGCAACACGACCACGGCGAGGATCAGTACGCTCCCCGC
>CACYDX010000331.1 GCA_902773255.1 Oscillospiraceae bacterium | reverse complement strand
CTGGGTGGAGAGATTTGAACTCTCGGCCTCTTGAACCCCATTCAAGCACGCTACCAAGCTGCGCTACACCCAGATGTAAACCGCATAATATCAAGGCTCTCTGCTCGCTGCGTGCTTGAATTTTTGCCCGCAAGCGTGCTTGAATTGCCCTGACAACGAAAAGTATTATAGCACTTTGAAAGCCTGTTGTCAATACGGAAAAACAGAATTATTGATATAGTGAAGTGCAAAAATAACTTCCAGAGTGGGGGTAGGGAACTGGAAGTTAGTCTTACAGGAAAATCCAGATGGAAATAGGTTGTACACTTGGCATAGAAAACAGAAAGGAGGCCAAGTGTATGGGAGCAGATAACAGAGGAAGTCACCTGACAAAAGAGGAAAGAAAGATCATTGCAAGGAAAAACAGAATTATTGATATTTTAGACTCTGGTTTATTTTACTTTTTTAAACTCTTTTGAGATTTTACGTAACACAATTGTAATAATATATGACTTGATGCAAGCAACCTTTTTATGGTAATATTCTACATCCAGTATCATTGTCTAATGTCGGATGAAGCGGGCTTTGTCAGATCGGAGATTGCCATGCTGATCGTGAAACATGATCCAAATCCCATAACATTGTTTCATAATTATGAAAACCCCGTTCTCCTACTTCACGACCATTCAAATGGCGGAGCGGTGTAGAATCAACAAAAGGCGCGTCACCATTCTTTTCAGCTAAGGTAGAATCGAGGGCGCCATCCGCCAGGATAACAACTGCCTAATCCCGGACGATGCACAAAAGATTGTTGATATAAGAAGGGTTCGGAAAACTGAAGCATGACGCCCATCTCAATAATGAAAACAAGATAGAGAAATTCTGTAATGGCAACTGGAACCACTGCTGTTAGATTTGAGGAGAAGTTCTGTCAGGCTGCCGATAAGCTGCTCTCCAATGGTTTTGAGTTTGCGGAATATCCTTAAGGAAACACTGATTTAATCGACAAGAAAGAGGAAATGTGGTAAAATAGAAGCAAAAGAAGAGGGTTGAAAGCAGGTGTGAGCAAAGGATGAAACAGCAGCAGATATTCGCAGATGTAGAATACAGCGGCCGGAAACGGACGACGAAGCGGGAAAAGTTTCTGGAAATGATGGAAGAAAACATTCCGTTGGCAGAATGGATTGAGACTTTGGTAAAGCCCATCCCCTGAATGGATAAGCGCATAGTATTAACAAACAGCAGCCGAATACCATCCTGAAAGCTGCGGGAGTTGGATAAAGCTATAAAAAAGGAGCTGGACCTTCTTGAATGTTTCCTATCAGAATCCTGGGGCAGACGCCTGGTTTGACGGCATTCTGCGGGATCCCGCCCGCTTTCCCTTTCGATTTGTCTACGACGGCGAACCCGTCCGGGGCTTTTCCAAAGACGAGATTCTCTCTTCCGGCATAAACAGGGAACGATATGACGACAAGGAAACCGCGGAACTCTGCTTTCGAAAAGACGAAAACCTGTACGTGACGCTGCGCTGTACCCACTATTTTGATTTTGGCGTCACGGAATGGACCGTATGGTTTGAAAACCGGGGCATGGAAGATACGGGCGTGATATCCGAAGCGGAAACCGTTCTCACCTTTCCGGGGAAATATCCCACGCTCAAAGGCATATTGGGCGATCACGTGAATGCCTACCGGCCTTACGCCCTGGACGTAGGCGCGCAGCCCCGTTACTTTGAATCCAACAGCGGGCGGGCCACCCACGTTTACTTTCCGTATTTCAATCTGGAATACGGCGATGGCGGCGTGATGCTGGCTATCGGCTGGGCAGGCACGTGGCGGGCGGATTTTCGGTATAACGAAGCGGAGGGCGTTACGGAATACCGGGCCTGCTCGGTCAACAATCTGCGCGCGAAGCTCAGACCCGGGGAAAGAATCCGAACGGCGCTGTTCGTCCGCGCGCCTTATCAGGTACGGAATGAAGACTACGCGACAAACTTCTGGCGCAGTTGGTTCGTCCACTGCAATCAGTCCCCCATGGACGGCAGCGGTGCTCCCCTCTCCCCCTTTTCCACCTGCTGTCTCGCCAGCGACACGGGACGCCCCAATTCAGACGGCAGCATTTCGGAGGATCACACCACCTGGCGGCCGACCCTGGAAAAAATGATCGCGGAAGGCGTACAGACGGATTACCGCTGGTTCGACGCGGGCTGGTACACCGCGCCAGACGGCCACAGTCCCCAAAAGGACTGGTGGGGTACGGTGGGCACCTGGACGCTGGACAGCGCCAAATGGCCGGGAAAAACCTTCCTGGAATCCACCGACTTTGCCCGCGTCCACGGAATGAAAACCATCATGTGGTTTGAGCCGGAGCGCGTGACCGACCCGGAAGCATTGGCGAAAAGCTGGGGATATGACGAGAAATGGGCCATCCGCATGCCCGGTATCCGGCAGATCGCCAACAATATCGGGAACCCGGCCTGCTTTCAGTGGACTGTGGACCGCATCAAGAAAACCCTGATGGAAAACAAGGTGGAAATGTACCGAGAGGACAACAACAGCGACCCCGCCGTTCTCTGGCGATACCTGGACGGTCTGGCAGGCGAAGACCGCCGCGGCATCACGGAATGCAGGCAAATCGATGCGCACTACCGCATGTGGGATGAAATCATCGCCGGCACGCTTTCGTGGAGCGGATGCGGCTTTGTGGATTCCTGCGCCAG
>CACYDX010000330.1 GCA_902773255.1 Oscillospiraceae bacterium | reverse complement strand
CCGTAAAAATCAAAGAGCAGCGATCGACGCAGAATCTCGTCCATGCTGCCCATTATAACATATTCAGGATGCGTGTCAAGTATTTTTTCTTGACACCCTTTTGCCTTATTCTACACGCTTCACAGCCACGACAGTCTGAAGCTCTTAATCTGTTCCTTTTTGGCTTTTTTCTGCGTTTCTCATATAAGGTTCCAGTAAACCGGCGAGATAGTCATCCTTATTCTCAACAGTGTAATCATATGGCGTTTTCCCTTCTTTATCCTTAATAGTTGGATCGGCGCCGTTCTGTATTAATAATTCCAGAGTGTCTCTTTTCCATTCTTTATCGTATTCATCTGGTTCATCATAACACACCAAGAAGTGAAGGCATGTCTTACCTTCATGATCTTGATCATTTACACCATATTTACCCTGATCTATAAGGTATTGTATAAGCTCAAGATTCTGATAATTTGCTGCCCAATGTAACGTTGTTGTTCCTGAGATTTGTTCTTCAGGATTATTATAGTTTTGAATTCTTTCTTCCAAGTACTGATATATGTTCCTGATCATGACAGCCTTCTTCTCGTCATATTTCGACTCATTTCTTTTTTTTAATTCTTCCTCCCATGAACCTGCCGTTGGCAGATAATTATTAAAATAATAGTCTCCACAGTCCATCCTAGCACAGTTTTCAAGGCTGGAGCTATTGTCATGATCATCCTCCGGAGCGCCATTCGGATCGGCGCCGTTTTCGACGAGTAGTTTGACAAGCTTGTAATCCTCGCTTTCTGTACTTTCCATAGCTAAATACAGTAAAGAAAAATGATCTTCCTGTACGCAACTGGCATCAGCTCCTTTTTCTATCAGCATCTTTGCCGCTTGATAATTACCAAATCTACATGCTAATTCTAACGGACTGTTGTTTTCTCCTGATTCTACAATCCACCTTAAAGGAATATAACCACTTGTTTTATCCAGACTTCGAAATGGTAGTTTTAACAATAATTCAACTTTTTTGTTTTGATTGTTACGAATGGCTCCTAAAAGGCTTACATAACTAAAATCCATTATAATCCAAGGAACAATGAGGATTATGATAATACACCATACAATCATTGCTATCACCCTATGTGTTATACTTTTTTTCATTTTCTAATCTCCGATTATGATCGTTTTCAAATCAGCCTCTGCACTTTTGCTTTGAGCCCATTCCAGGCAACGCTTCTCCTCTCATCGAATGTGGTGCTATCATCTGGGGAATTACCCCAAAACACCCAGGGAACCACATCAAAGAGGCCATGTAAAGAGGATTACCGTTTTCACTCTTCTGTTCTTCTATCTCAATGAGCGAGGGATCATAGTCGACAAGATTGCCATAAGAATCTTCAAAGCGGACGTCTTCGCCGTGAAACACAGTCATATGTGCGCCGTCTGAAAGCTGATAAGTCGTCGTGTTTTCCGTAACATCCACGACATCCTGACGGGTGACATTGTTTTCAGTGATCTTGTTTTCCTGTGCTGAACTAAAGTCAGGCAGCCAGACTGATACAATTGCAATACTCAGCCCCCATGCGAGTATCTTCCCCCATATGCTCCCTGTTCTCATTCCTGTTCTCCTCAACATAAACCAACAACTATAACTATTTTCTCTTGACACCCTTTTGCCTTATTCTACACGCTTCACGGTCACGACACTCTGAACCTCTCTAAATGAAAGAATATACAGCCCGTCATCCGCCAGCGCATAGCCGAATGAGCTCTTGTACTGCTTCGGCCGATCCTTTTTGCAATCGTACACTGTCAGGGTGTAATGATCCGCAATAACGCCGCTCGCATTGACCTGCGTCACCCAGTACAGGGTTCCGTCCTTGATATCGATCCTGTCACGATAGGCGTAGAGATTCTCCGGCATCGAATAGAGAGACTTGATCTCTTTATCCCCCGGAGTAAATGTTCCGATGTCCTCCGTCTCCGACCCCTCCGCATGGTAATACAGAGCGATCAGATCGTTGCCATTGTCATAAGAAACCGCGTACAGAGAATCCAGATCTCCCGGAACTTCGATCTCTTTCTTTTCGCCGCTTTTCAGATCGATCTGAACAAGCTGCTGACGGGTACCTTCACTCTCGCCCACATAGGCCGTGAGAACTCCGTTGTTCACGCTCAGAGCAAAGCCGTTCTCCGATAAACCGGTCTCATACAAAGTCTCTTTCTTATCGGAAGCCGGATCGTAACACAAGATACTGGTCTTACCGGCTTT
This sequence comes from Oscillospiraceae bacterium, assembly GCA_902773255.1. Taxonomy (GTDB): domain Bacteria; phylum Bacillota; class Clostridia; order Oscillospirales; family Oscillospiraceae; genus Limivicinus. The sequence goes on along the minus strand of CACYDX010000330.1, from coordinate 1,190 downwards.
ATAGTCATCCAGCGTATAATACAGCCTGCCATCACAAAACCCCATCTGCTTGTTCTGGTCTTCATTTTCGACGGTTTTGACCGACTCAAATGTCCTGACCTCGTCATTCTTCCGGTCATAGATCTTATATTCATAGCCGGAATCGTCCCATTCTGCCCAGGCGGCGTGATCCCCATCTGCATACAGGTACCAGATGCCCACGCCCTTTGTCTCATAGACGAAATTCTGCTCATCGACCGCTTCACTGACAGACAGGCGGTAATCGTCCTCGCCGTAAAGGCCTGTCATGGTGTAAAAGACACCGTCCGAAACCGCCATCAGTTTTGGCAGGGCATTCTCATCTTCGAATACGGTCTCGTTCTGCGCATCCGCATCTGCAGGTTCCTTCGGATCGCTCTCTGCCGGTGCCGTCTTGCCGCAGCCGGCAGTCAGGAACACGATCCCTGCTAATACGAATATTAATAGCTTATTCATTTTGATCCCTCTTTTCCATGTATTGTTTCAGCAAGCCGGCAAGATAATCATCACCGTTTTCGACGGCACAATCATAAACTGTTTTGCCTTGGTTGTCTTCAATAGTTGGATCGGCACCGTACCGTATGAGAAGATCTAGCGTTTGCCTCTTCCATTTCTTGTCGTATCGTCCATTTTCTTCTATAGCGTATAACAAAAAGAAAATGCTTGTCTGGCCATCTTTATCTCTATCATTTACATGATACTCACCTTCATCTATCAAATACTCAATTAGTACAAGATTCTGGCTTCCTACTGCTGAATGAAGAGGCGTGATTCCTGTATCCTGAATAAATACATTATCTTCTTTATTTATACTTTTCTGCAAATAACGATATATATCAAATATCATAATTGCTTTATTCTGATTGTAATGCAAGATGCCATCCGCATTTGTTTTATCTCCGCAGCTCATATTTGCGCAGGTTTCCAAACTTGACTTGTAATCATTCTTTGGGGCACCTTTCGGTTCTGCGCCATGCTCAATGAGGATTTTTATTAGTTCATAATCATCCAACTCTGTGTAAGTCATAGTTAAATACAACAGCGAATACGATCCTTCATGCTGAATGCTGACATCAGCACCTTTATCAATCAACATTTTCGCTACTTGATTGTTACCTTCCCGACAGGCCAATTCCAAAGGGCTGTTATGCTCATCAAAACCAGAAAGCCAT
>CACYDX010000329.1 GCA_902773255.1 Oscillospiraceae bacterium | reverse complement strand
TATGTGCCGTATCCGCTCCTCGACAAAGCGACGTTTCTCAGATTTATCGAATCCCTCACCGAAAAGGGATACAGTTTCCAGTAATAAAAAAGAAACACCTGCTTTGACAGGTGTTTCTTTTTTGCTCTTATTGCATCCTTGCGACGAGCAATGTTGTATCTCCCTTTGCAATGCGTATTTCGAGGCCGGTCTCCGCCGCGTGCTTTGAAAAGACCAGTTCGTCGCCCTCGAAGCATGGTGTGCGGTACTGCAGGTCAATGCTGTTTTTCGGCAGTGCGTCCCATTCCGCAGTGGAAAAGCTGCCGGCTATCGCCCTGATATACGCTGCGTTGTTCATATGCGCTCCGACGTCGATATCCGTCGAGCGTACTTTATATTCATAATAGTTATCCCAGCCCTCGAATATCTCCGGGATCCTTGCGAATGGTTCGTCGAAAACGGGATTCTTCTCCAGCATCAGGTCTTCGGGATAGAAATCCGTCACCCTGAAAAGGGAACCGTCGCTGATGTGGATTATTGCCCATTCGGTCCTCCCGCTTATTATGGTCCTGCCGCCGCATATCAGCTCGTAGCTCCTGTTGCAGCGGAGCTTCCCCGGCGCCTCCGGCCAGGTGCGGACTGTCACCGTATCCGAAAGCGAGGGCCTGCAGGAGAAGATCACCTTTGTCTTCACGGTGAGCCAGTAGAGGTCACGTTTCAGGAGATTGTGGTAGCCGAGGCCGAGGCTTTCCGCGTGGTTCGAAGCAATGTCCTGGAAAAGGCAGAACGTGTCCGGAATGCTGAGCCTGCCCGTATGATCGCAGAGGCTCGGCGCTATCTTCACATTATATTCCAGTCTTTCACGCATTTTTTTTCTCTCCCCTGAATCTCGGCAGCCAGTAATCCTTCCCGTATACCAGTATTTCCGCAAAAAGACCCAGCGGAAGCGCCCAGAGGACGTCAAGCACTGAGTGCTGCTTCACGAAGCAAACGGAAAGGCATATCATGATAACAAACACGGTGAGCAGTATCTTCCATATAACATTCATTCCCTTGTCTTTCAGCGCAGCAGAAAGGATGCCGAGCGAATAGGCAACGTGCAGCGAGGGGCAGACGCCGGTGCTAGTATCGAATCCGTAGATGATACCGAGTATCCAGGTGAAGAAGTTGCTCCTCTCGAATATCTCCGGCCGGAGATCCTGCCGGCTTGGATATATTATGTAAACTGCCATTGCCACGGCCTGAGTTATCATTATGAATATCTGTATCTTCCTGAAACTCTCAACGTCGTAGAAGAGCGTGTAAGCCAGCGCACCGAATACCAGCGCATACCAGCCCACGTAGAATATGACGAAATATTCGTTGAAGGGGATAATATCGTCGAGCCGGCACCATATAACATGGCACTTCTCGTAAGGGATCAGGTTCTCAGTCAGAAAGTACAGCGCGAAATAACCTATCCAGCCTGCGAGCAGCTTCATGTGTGAAAAACGCGGCTCGTTCAGGCGGCGAAGGGAAAACCCGCTGTAGTCAACTCTCTGTTTCATTTGTATAGTCCTCCAGAGGCATATTTTTACCGTAATGTTTCTTTGATACGTTCGGATAGGGGATTACGGTGTGCTCCGGAAGAGAGACCGCGATCTGCGTTATCCGATCCATAAGCGCGTCGCAAATGCGCGTGCGCTCATCGGAGATCGGTGCATCCGCGTCGAAGACGACAGGTTCGCCGAAATTCATTGTGCCGAGTGCCGGGGCGAGATACATCGGGACGAATCGAAGCCTCTCCCCGGTCTTTTTATAGTAGAACCGCGCGATATCCACGAAGTTCTGCTGGAAATCATAAACTATGCTGTTGTGCCTCGTGTAGCACTCGGGAAATATAACTATCCTGCTGCCTTCCTGCAGTCTCGCGAGGGATTCCCGGATTGTTGTCTTCAGTCTCGCATCGTGGTAGACGGCTATGGTGTGCGCGCTGTTGAAAACGAGTACCGAAAGGGGAGTTATGACATGGCTCAGGATCCTGTAGAACCAGAGTATGGCCTTCGGCCTTCCGGACCAGAAGTCACGGAAGGCGTATTCCGCCACTTCCTCCCGCTTCATCATCTCCCCGGCGCACCATACGTCATGCAGTCCGGGAGTATAGAGCTCAGCGGCTATCGGGCCCTGCATGTGGCTGTGGTTGCCGACTATTATACAGGCTCCCCCGGGGATGTTTTCCGCCCCTGAAAGCCTGTATTTCGGTGAGAAGAGCCACACCAGCCATCGTATTATCCTGTATCGTAAGCTTATCTTTTTGTCATTGAGAACGCTCGTGCCTGTGTTTTTCATTGCTGCGCCTTTGCTGTGTCTGCCGTTATTGCGCGGGAAACTCCGCTTTTACCGTAAGTGAGGCCCCGTCTTCGGAAAATGCGTGTATTTTTCCCTTATGTGCTTCTGTGACTGCCTTTGCCACCGCGAGCCCCAGCCCGAATCCGCCGGACTCGGAATTTCTGGAGCTGTCAGCGCGGTAGAAGCGCTCGAAGAGCATGTCGGCATTGCCCTGCTCCATGTTCTCCGCAGTGTTGAATACCGTGAGCTGCAGGGTCTTCCCGATTCTCGCGAGATCGACGATTATCCTTCCGCCCTCGGGGGAATACTTGCAGGCGTTGTCGAGCAGTATGGAAACGAGTTTGGCAACTGACTTCTCATCCCCGCTCATTATGAGACCCGGCTGAACGGCTGTCTCCAGTGTCTTTCCCTGACTTACGGCAACTGCCTGAAAGCTCTGTACCGTTTCGCCAACGAGCTCCGAGAGCGAAAAGTCCCCTGTCACCAGACCCGATCCGTCCTCTGCCATTTTCGAAAGGTAGATGAGGTCGGATGTGAGGCCTGCGAGTCTTCCGGTCTGTTTCTTTATATCTTCAAGCCATTCATTAGGCTCGATCTCTGTTTCGAGCACGTCTGCATCCGCGTTTATGATGGTTATAGGCGTCTTCAGCTCGTGCCCCGCGTCGGTTATGAACTGCTTCTGCTTCTCGTAGCTATCGGCTATCGGCCGTACTATCCTGCCTGAGAGTAATATGAGCAGCAGCATCACTGCTGCAAGGCCGACCAGGGATATCGCAACGCTCGCAAGCAGAAACGAGCGCACGGTCGTCATTTCACGTCGAATGTTCAGGAAGATCAGCATGCTTCCCTGGTCGCTAGCGCATTTTTTGAACCTGTAGTCACCGGTGAAGCCTTTTTCGCGGCCCGTTTCGTATGTCTTCTGTGCGAGTTCTATGGCGCCGGTGCCGTCTATGGAGGCAATGTTTTCCATGTTTATATGGTAGAGCTTGCCTTCGCCGTTGAAAAATGCGGTGAAATACCTGGTCTGGTAAGGCAGCTCGTCGCTCATGCCCCTCCTCATGAAGAAAAAGCCGGCGCCGAGATCATCCCTGCCCTCGTCTCCGAACAGTCTGCCGAACTGCACGGGGAAATAGCCGTTATGCTCTGCGAGTATCTCAAGCGTGCTGTCAGCTTCGGAGACCATGTTGCGGTAGTTAATGATATTTATGGTGCCGATCAGTATAAGCAGCACTATGAACACCGAAAGTACCGCTATGCCTATGAATCTCTTCCGGAGACGTGCTATCATCCCTGTACCTCCAGATAGTAGCCCACGCCGCGCTGCGCCTTTATCTGCACGTCCGCGCCGACAGCAGTGAGCTTCTTGCGAAGATACGAGATATATACCCATACAACGTTCATCTCGGCCTCACTCTCATAGCCCCAGATCCTGTCCATGAAAAACTCCGTTGATATGAGCTTCCTCGGGTTTCTCATGAGCATCTCCATCATCTGGAACTCCTTGTTTGCCAGCTTGAAGCTTCCCCCGGGGCCTGTGAGCTCGTAATTTGCACAGTCGAGAGTGACGTTTCCGGCGCTTAGTCTTGTGTCTGCCTGAATAGCTGGGACTCTCGTCATTGCCCTTATCCTTGCGAGCAGCTCTTTCATGTCAAAAGGCTTGGTGAGGTAGTCATTAGCACCGCTGTCGAGTCCGGTGACCCGGTCGTCTATCTCAGACCTCGCCGTAAGCAGGAGAACGGGTGTGTTGTCCCCGGCGGCGCGCATGCTTTTCAGCACGCTGATCCCGTCGAGCTTCGGCATCATGACGTCGAGTATAACGCCGTCGTAATTCTCTGTGGCGAGGTAATCCAGGGCGCTCTGCCCGTCATACACCACGTCGACGGAATAATTGCTCTTTATTAAAATGGTCGATACAGCCCTGGCAAGGGACTTTTCGTCCTCCGCATATAAAAGCCGCATGATCCGGCCCTGCCTTTCAGAGATTGAATAAAGCATACCACAACAGGCGGGAAAAATCACGAATAAGTTTTAAACTTTTGAAGCATTTGGTCAGCGAAAATATTGTTTATTTTCCGCATCTCGGCTGATATAATGATAAAAAAAGAACAGCAGGGGAGAAAGATATGAGCGCACCCAAAGTATTCGTTATAAGCGGACCTTCCGGAGCGGGAATGAGCGGGATAGTTGCCGCTGTGGTGAAAAGCCGCACGGATATAGGCCATGTTGTGCCTGTCACGGCACGGAAGATGAAGCCGGGCGAAGTGAACGGCGATGGCTTCTGGTTCTTCGAGCTTGAGCAGTGGGAGCAGATGAAGGCCTCCGGCGATATGCTCGAGTGTACCGAGTTTGCCGGCAATGATTACGGCACATCGAGAAAGCTCGTTACTGAGCAGCTCGATGCGGGAAAGAATGTCGTCCTCGTGCTGGAGACGGAGCGCGCTGCCATGCTGAACAAAAACATGCCCGAAGCCATCTGTGTGTATATGGAGCCATCCGATCCCGAGATCCTCAGGGATATCTATGAAAAAACAGCGAGGAACCCCGTTGAGGTGGATGTCCGCATGAGGCACGCGGATGAGCAGAGGAGGATATCTCTCTTCTGTGATAAGCGCATCTTCACTGACGATCCCGAAGCCGCGGCGGCAGAACTCAATGCCCTGATAGAAAGCTAAAAAAGCTCTCTTCGTTCGAAGAGAGCTTTTTTTATCCATGATAATCGTCCGGAATGTTCAGCCTTTCGTATCTTGTCTTCAGCGCGTTGTATTCTGCTCTGTCAATAAGTCCCGTCTTCAGGTAGCCGTCTATCTGCTCGAGGTATTTTGCCTTTCCGGTGCTGTGGCTGCAGTTTATAGCCTCCTCGGTAACATGTCTTGCGGCGGATACGGCAACCGGCTTTGCAAAGACCTTTGCCGCAGGCCTTGCGGTGCCGCCTGTGCTGCGGTTGGCGCCCAGTTTGTAGCTGAGGATCAGGATCTTTATAATGCTTATGATTATGAGAACGATGAAAAAGATCGAGATCAGCATGAGGAAAAGCTCAGAGGCGGGCATACGGCTGAAGTATCTGATAATGTTTTCACTCAGTCCGTAGTGCCTGAGATACATGGAAAGCAGTCTCAGGGAGTCACCGGGCAGAAGAAACAGTACTATGATGGATGTGATCAGGACTGAAACGCTTTTGCTCAGTTTTTTCTTCATCGCTATCGCCTCCGCTGATATGTCTGGAAAGATAATACCATATTTTTTGCTTATTATGCAATGAAAAAACAGCCGGTACTCAGAGTGCCGGCTGTCTGAAATCTTTAGTGTTTGTTTCTTCCCCAGAAAGTGTTGTAGCGATCCGGTTTCCATTCGGGAGCGATGTCCTTTACTGCCTCCGCTGCGGTGATCGCAGCGTCACCGTTGTCGATATCGATGAGGGTGTAGCGGTCGTTGCCCATGCCGAGTTCTTTCATGTAGCTCAGCTGCCTGAGCCCATGGCGGGACTCAACGCGCTCTATTATGGCCTTGCCGCCTCCGCCGGGGAGGTTATAGATAAGATCCATGCATGCATTGTCAACTGCCAGAATATCCAGTGAGGCGAGTATGCCGATGTCCGGCGTTACAACAGGCTCGGCGTTCGGTCCTTCGCAGTCGCATGAGACGGACATGTTGCGCATAGTGTTGATATAGCAGATGTGCGGGGCAAAGTGATCTATGGTAGCCTTGGTGCTCTCGCAGATACGCTCCATCAGCTCCTCCTCGAGGATGTCGAAGAAGCCGGCAGGAGTGGAGTGGATCTCGGCCTTGCCGATCCTGCCGTCCGCGCAGCCGATGCCGATGTTCTTGTTGCTGCCGCCGAAACCACCCTGAACATGGCCCTTGAAATGCGTGAGAGTGAGCAGTGAATCGTATTTGAGCATCCCTTCACCAACGTGCATTTCCCTGAACCATTTGCCGCCCTCAACAGGCAGCGCAGCAACGCCGAACTCGTCCGTGATGTCCACGGGGCAGAAGTTCCAGCCGTTTATCTCAAGGGTCTTTCTGTGCTCTTCAGTGGTGTATCTTGTGCCTGGGTAATAGGTGTTGGTCTCGATAATGGTTGCTTCTCTGTCCTTCAGGCGGCTTTCAAAAAGCTCCCTGATCCAGGGCCTGGGCAGGAAGTTCGGACCCTCTGCCTCGCCTGTATGGAGCTTAACGGCGATCTTTCCCTCCAGAACGCTGCCCACTCTGTCGAACATCTTCTTCATGCCTTCCTCGGAAAGGTCGCGCGTGAAGAAGACGACGGAGCTTTCGCCTGTGCGCTGCTCAAATGGCACATATTTGTTTCCGTCTTTTCCGGGTACCGGTTTGCTCATGCTCTCTTCCTCCTGTTTCAGTTTTATTTATTCCTGTTTCTTCCCCAGAAAGTGTTGTAACGGTCGGGCTTCCACTCGGGGGCAATGTCCTTCACTGCCTCCGCAGCGGTGATCACGGCGTCGCTGTTGTCAATGTCGATGAGAGTATAGCGGTCATTGCCCATGCCGAGCTCCTTCATGTAGCTGAGCTGCCGCATACTGTGCCTGGATATCATGCGCTCTATCATCGCCTTGCCGCCTCCGCCGGGCAGACTGTAGATGAGATCAACACATGCATTGTCAACGGCGAGTATATCCAGTGAAGCCAGAATGCCTATATCCGGTGTCACAACAGGCTCGGCCTCCGGGCCTTCACAGTCGCAGGAAACGGACATGTTGCGCATCGTGTTGATATAGCAAACGTGCGGAGCAAAGAAGTCGGTCGTAGCCTTGGTGCTCTCGGTCATGCGCTCCATGAACTCCTCGTCGCCGATGCTCCACATGCCCTCGCCGGGAGTCGTGTGGATCTCTTTTTTGCCGATCCTGCCGTCCGCGCAGCCGATCCCTATGTTTTTGTTGCTGCCGCCGAATCCGCCGCGCACATGACCCTTGAAATGTGTGAGCGTGAGCAGGGAATCATAGTTAAGCATCGTCTTGCCGACGTGTATCTCATCGAACCATTTTCCACCTTTAACGGGCAGCGCTGCAACACCGAATTCATCCGTGATGTCCACGGGGCAGAAAGTCCAGCCGTTTATCTCAAGAGTTTTCCTGTGGGCCTCCGTAGTGTATCTGGAACCCTCATAGTAAGTGTTGGTCTCAATTATCGTTGCGTCCGGCAGACGGCTTTCAAACAGCTCCTTCACCCAGGGGCGAGGTATGATGTTCGGACCCTCGGCTTCACCGGTGTGGAGCTTCACGGCCACTTTTCCCTTGAGTACTCCACCTACTCTGTCAAACATCTTCTTCATACCTTTCTCTGAAAGGTCACGCGTGAAGAATACAACGGAACTCTCGCCTGTGCGCTGGTCAAACGGCACATACTTCTTCCCGTCAGTTCCGGGGACGGGGTTTTTAACGCTCATGCTCTCTTCCACCTCTTTCTTAATTACTTAATAAGCTTTCAAAACATTTCTGCATATATTAAAGTATAACATAAAAATCAGGATTGACAGCATTATTTGATGAAAAGAAGCCGTTATTTTTGAGTGAAACTTTGAAACTCAGCTGGATTATACGGATTTATACGCAAGATACTGGTACCTGCAAAATAGAATAATGTACACGGACGGATCTGCTTCTTCGTTATGCCGGATTCTGAATGAGATTTTGCATCAGCGTGAGCTTTGAGCAGTCTGTCTTCAGGCGCTTTTCTGCGCGCTGTATATAGCCGCTGCTGTCCTGTTTCTCGGGACATGAGAAAGACCGTGGTCGATTAAAAAAAGCAGTCAGCACATGAAGTACTGACTGCATTATTATGTTTTTGCCGCGACCCGGCTGTATCAGGTATTTGCAGGGTCGATCAATACATGCCGCCCATATCGGGTGCTGCGGGGGCAGGCGGGTTCTTCTCCGGGATATCGGCTACGAGACTCTCGGTGGTGAGTATCATGGAGGCAACGGAGGAGGCGTTTTCAAGTGCGCTGCGGCAGACCTTGGTCGGGTCAACGATGCCGGAGGCGATCATATCGGTGTATTCGCCCTTCGCGGCATCGAAGCCGAAGTTCACGTCATCCTTGCCGTAGATCTCATTGAGGATGACTGCGCCTTCAAGTCCCGCATTGAATGCGATCTGCACCACGGGAGCCTTCAGAGCCTTTGCAACTATGGCTGCGCCTGTCTTCTCGTCGCCATCGAGGGAGCTGACAAGCTTGTCAGCAGCCTTGGAGGCGTAGACATATGCTGAGCCACCGCCCGGGACAATGCCTTCTGCGACTGCTGCGCGGGTAGCATTCAGCGCGTCCTCGATGCGGAGCTTCTTCTCCTTCATCTCGGTCTCGGTGGCGGCACCGACCTTGATGACTGCAACGCCGCCGCTGAGCTTTGCAAGGCGCTCCTGGAGCTTCTCTCTGTCATAGTCGGAAGTGGTGGTGCCGATCTGGCTTTCGATTTGAGCCGCACGGGCTTTGATCTGGGCGGAGTCACCGGCGCCGTCGACTATAACAGTGTTGTCCTTGGTAACCTTGACCTGGTGAGCCTGGCCGAGCATACTCAGGTCAGCATCCTTGAGCTCCATGCCGACGTCGCTGGAGATCACCTGACCGCCGGTGAGAACTGCGATATCCTGCAGCATCTCCTTGCGCCTGTCGCCGAAGCCGGGGGCCTTCACGCAGATGCAGGTAAAGGTGCCGCGCAGCTTGTTGAGGACTATGGTTGCAAGGGCTTCGCCCTCAACGTCCTCAGCGATGATGAGGAGTTTTCTGCCGGCCTTGACTATCTGCTCGAGCAGGGGGAGGATCTCCTGAATGTTGGAGATCTTTTTGTCGGTGATGAGGATGAGCGCGTCCTTGATGACGGCTTCCATCTTCTCGTTGTCGGTGACCATGTAGGGGGTGATGTAGCCGCG
>CACYDX010000328.1 GCA_902773255.1 Oscillospiraceae bacterium | reverse complement strand
TAAGCGATGTTGCCCCTGAAAATGATCCGCATACCATCAACATAAACTTAAAATAATCATTATTCAGGAGGAAAACATCATGTCTAAAATATTTACATCCGCAGATCAGCTTATAGGGAAAACTCCCCTGCTTGAACTCACCCACATAGAAAAAGAAGAGGGCCTTGAGGCCACGATCCTTGCAAAGCTTGAATACTTTAATCCCGCAGGTTCCGTGAAAGACCGCATAGCTAAAGCCATGATAGACGACGCCGAGGCGAAGGGACTGCTCAAAGAGGGCTCCGTAATAATCGAGCCGACCTCAGGCAACACGGGCATCGGTCTTGCATCCGTTGCAGCCGCCAGAGGCTACAGGATCATTATCGTGATGCCGGAGACAATGAGCGTTGAGCGCAGGCAGCTCATGAAGGCATATGGAGCGGAACTGGTGCTCACGGAGGGCTCCAAAGGCATGAAGGGAGCCATCGCCAAAGCCGATGAGCTCGCACAGGAGATCCCGAACGCCTTCATCCCCGGCCAGTTCGTCAATCCGGCGAACCCCGCCGTGCACAAGGCTACCACCGGCCCGGAGATCTGGGAGGATACCGATGGGAAAGTGGATATATTCGTCGCCGGCGTAGGCACGGGCGGCACCATAACCGGCGTGGGCGAATATCTGAAGGAGCAGGATCCTTCCGTGAAAGTTGTAGCCGTTGAACCGGCTTCTTCTCCGGTGCTCAGCAAAGGCACGGCCGGATCACACAAGATCCAGGGCATTGGCGCGGGCTTTGTGCCCGATGTGCTCAACACCGCTGTTTACGATGAGGTTATCCCGGTGGAAAACGACGACGCCTTCGCCGCCGGCAAAAAGGTCGGCCGGGCAGAGGGTGTGCTGGTGGGCATCTCCTCCGGCGCCGCGGTATGGGCTGCGATAGAGCTTGCGAAGAGGCCCGAGAACAAAGGCAAGACCATAGTTGCCCTGCTCCCCGATACAGGCGACCGTTATCTTTCCACCCCGCTGTTTGCCGAGTAATATGGATCAGCTTCTTTCGCCCGTTATCGGACGGGTAGTCAGCGAACTTGAGCAGATCGACGCCTCCGGGGACCGTCAGGCATCGGATTATTACAGTCTCCGTCAGGAGACATCACGACTTACCGATACTCTTATCGACGCAATGTTCCCTCGCTTTGCGCAAAACGGCGCTCCGGGAGAGGTCAGGCTGGTGCAGGCGGCTGGTCTTCTCGAGCATATACTCTCCCGCATCCCCTCTTCACCGCCTCCTGCAGACATCATAAACGCCCTGCTCGGCGCTCTGCCCGAGGTGAGGCGGCAGCTGGAGACAGACCTTGTAGCTGCGTATCAGGGCGATCCGGCCGCAAAGAGCATAGACGAAGTTATCCTCTGCTATCCGGCTTTCATTGCCATCAGCACCTACCGGCTCGCGCATATCCTTTACACGGAAAAGGTTCCTCTCCTGCCTCGCATGATGACGGAATACGCCCACAGGCTGACCGGTATTGACATCCATCCCGGTGCGACCATAGGCGACTCCTTCTTCATCGATCACGGGACAGGTGTTGTTATAGGGGAGACCACCACCATAGGTAAAAATGTGAAGCTGTATCAGCACGTTACGCTCGGAGCCAAAAGCTTTGAAGTCGGAGAGGACGGGACTCTCGTCAAAGGCATCAAACGGCATCCCGATATCGGTGACCGCGTGGTTATCTATTCCGGAGCAACTATCCTCGGCGGTGAAACGCGGATAGGCAATGACTGCATAATAGGAGGCAGCGTGTGGCTGACACATTCGGTGCCGGCGGGAAAGATGGTGCTCGCCAGAACGGCCGTGACAGACACTCCTCTGACAAGAGACATCATGACAGACCCTGTGCTGGACTGTTCCATGCTGTAATAAAAAGAGCTTCAGAGATCTCTTTCTCTGAAGCTCTTTTTATGTCCTGAAACCTGTTTATTTATCTTTTACCAGATCCTGCACCGTAAAACCACCGAGGTACCCGCTAACCACTTTATCAAGCCCTTTCCACAAGGGGAGTGTCCGGCATTCGACCGCACGGGAACAGGGCTCGCTGCCCTCTTCAAGGCAGGCTACGGGGGCCATCGTTCCGTCAGCGGAGCGCAGAATATCCAGCACGTTTATCTCGTCAGCCGGCCGGGCGAGCCGGTAGCCTCCGCCTTTGCCGCGCAGGCCTTCAACTATGCCATCTTTCACGAGATCCTTTACGATGCTCTCAAGGTATTTTTCAGAGATCTCCTGTCTGTCGGCCACCTCTTTGAGTGTTATATAACCATCATCAAGGTTCTCAGCCAAATCAACAAGGATACGCAGCGCATAGCGCCCGCGTGTCGATATCATCATCGGAGTTTCCCTCCCTTAACGGTTTTATGCTTATTTTACCTTTGCGCACATCTCGTCGTGCGCGGCGAGTTCGAAGCTGTCGTCTAGAGGGGCGAGCTCCGCGGTGCCGTATTTCCTCTGCAGTGCCGTGAGGAGCAGATGATCGCAGAATTCCGGGTTTTTCGGAAGCACGGGGCCGTGGCTGTAAGTTCCGAAGACGTTTTTATAGTGGGCGCCTTCCGTGCCGTCCTCACCGTTGTTGCCGTAGCCTGCAAGCACTTTTCCAAGGGGCTCAAGGCCGCTGCCGAGCATGGTCCGGCCGCTGTGGTTTTCAAAGCCGACTATGGTGCTGCCGCCGGCCGCTTCGGTGCATTGGAACTTATAGTTCCCTATCATCCTCTTCACACCGCCCACGGTGTAAAGATCGAGGATGTTTGTAAAGTCGCAGCGGGTGCCGTCATAGGTCTCATAGTAGGAGCCGAGCATCTGGTAGCCTCCGCAGACGGCGAGGAGCACGATCCCGTCCTCTATGGCGGACTTCAGTTCATCCGTCTTGCCATGATGAAGATCATCCAGAAGGACCTCCTGCTCGAAGTCCTGACCGCCGCCGATGAACACCAGATCGAAGCCCGCAAGATCGAGCCTGGAGCCGATGGGCTTGGTCTCCACAACGGCGTCTATCCCACGCCACTGCAGGCGCTTTTTCATGCAGATTATATTTCCCGTGTCGCCGTAGAGGTTGAGCACGTCGGGATACATATGGCATATCTTCAGTTCCATGATCAGCCCTCCCAGAATTCGCTGCCGCCGCAGCGCTTCACTACAACGTGTCTCAGATCGAGCATGGCGGTATAGGTAGGCAGGATGTAAACGGGGCATTCCTGAGCAGCGCACCAGTCGGTAAGCTTTTCATAGTCCTGGATGACCGTTGTTTTCTCCGGATCGGCTCCGGCGTATTTGAGGCGCATGGCAAGATCCCTCGCCCTGATGCCGCCCACTGCAGCGGAGACTATCCTGTCATTCATTCCTTCGAGGCGCTCGAAGTCCGCGTCCCAGATCCAGGAGATATCGGTGCCGTCGGCTTCCCTGTCGTTCAGGCAGACGGCGATGGAGAAGGGGCCTTCGCTGCCTTCGAGAAATTCCGGCACGCGGCTGCAGCCGGCGGGGTTCTTAAGGAGCATCATCGTGGTGCCCGCCTTGCCGAGATCGAAGTGCTCATACCTGCCGAAGCCGCACTTGAAAGTGCCCAGCGCTTCCACCACCGCTTCCGCCGGGATGCCGGCCTCGGTGCAGGCGGCATAGGCGCCGGCAGCGTTATAGAGATTATATACGGCCGGGAGGTTTACTCTTACTCTGCGTTCCGTGCCGTCTATCCCGCTGAGAACGGCAGTGCTTCCGAGAAGATCGCTCTCTATGAGAGAAACTACTGCATAATCCGCTTCATGC
>CACYDX010000327.1 GCA_902773255.1 Oscillospiraceae bacterium | reverse complement strand
GCCTGCATCCCCTGATCCATGCTTCCGAAAAGATCGGTCTGCTCATAAGCTCCGCTTTGCGTCATTTCCTCCACCGTGATCCTTGCGCAGGTATCCCACAGGAAAAGATAGAGCTCCTTTTTGTTCTGAAAATAATGAAAAAGAAGAGCCTTGCTGATGCCGGCCGCCTCAGCGATCTCACTCATCGGGCTCTTTTTATACGTGTTCCTGGAAAACACATGAAAGCCGGCATTTACGATCGCCTGCTGCTTTTCCGCGGGAAGCAGATAGAATTTCGGATTCATCTCACACCTCTTTTGACCGTATCGGTCAATATCATTTTATGTCTGTTGACCGTTTTTGAGAAGACCCGAAAAATGTTCGCCGGATGCAATTCAATAATGAACGGCTTCCGGCAATCCATCAAAATGCAGTCTGATGTTCTGAAATCACGGTTTTATGCGGTCAGCGAAAGGATGCCTGCGCAGTACGAGATCTTCGTAAACACGAGCTCGGAGAACTCCCTCTCCAGTTCATCTGCAACAAAATAGATTTCCTCTTCATCCCATTCGTCACCAGCACTCTTCCGGCACTGCTCCAGCTGGCCCCGGTTTTCAAAGACAACGTCCCCGATCAAGATCCGTCCGCCGGGGTTCAGCTGTCTCAGCAGCATATGCAGGAACGGGACCTTCTGCTCATCCGTAAGATGATGCATCGAGTAGGTCGCAATGATGAAATCATAATGCTGAGCCAGCAAGGGTTCCACCAGTCCCTGCGTGAAATCACCCTGATACAGATGTGCATGGGGCATCTTTCCGGAAGCCAGTTCGATCATCCTTGCCGAAAAATCCTGACCATAGATCGTACATCCGTTTTCATACAGCTTTGCCGTGAGTATCCCGGTGCCAAAGCCGATATCCAAAACAACAGCGTCCGGTTTTGCCGCGATGATCTTATAGATGGTTCCCAGCACTTTTCTGTATCCGGCAAAAGGATAGGAATTTTCTTCATCCGATATGTCCACAGCTTTATCGTACCCGTCCGCCCACAGGTCGAATTCTACATTATTCAGCATTGGTAAACAAAGCCCCTTTATACAAATGATCTCTTTGCCGATTCAGTAATTTACGAATCAAAAATACTGATCTGGGGATACTTTTCCGGAAACTCGCCTATAAACCGGAAACAATCCTCCGGACTCGAAAGGATCCCGTTTTTCCGGCATGTCTCTTGAAACACCTGCTTCAGTTCTTTTGCATTCGGACTGGGGAGTTCATATGCATTTCCGTATTGCTTCACATACCGTTTCTTAAGGCCCGGAAAATTCTTATCCAGTGCCGCATAATAATACTCCCTGTCCCCCTCGCGGAGGGTCAGCCCCATTCCGAAATCGATCACTCCCCTGACCCCTGCTTTGACGCACTCATTCAGGATCGCAGTGATGTTTTCCACCGTATCATTGATATACGGAAGAACAGGCGTAAGCCATACAACGGTCGGAATCCCTCTTTCCCGCATCTCCCGGAGGACTTCAATCCGGCGTTTTGTGCTGCAGACATTCGGTTCCAGTATGCCGCACAGGTCATCATCATAAGTCGTCAGCGTCATCTGTACCACGCATCTGGCTGTTCGGTTGATCTCATCAAGCAGGTCTATATCTCTGAGGATCCGGTCAGATTTTGTCTGAATCGCCGCACCGAATCCGTAGTTCAGGATAATCTCCAGGCACCTTTGCGTAAGACGCAGCTCCTCCTCACAATGCATATACGGGTCAGACATGGAACCGGTACCGATCATGCACCTGTGCCTTTTCGATTTAAGCGCCGCCTCGAGAAGCTGCGGTGCGTTCCGTTTTACTTCGATATCTTCAAAAGGATGCGTGAACTGATAGCATTTGCTCCTGCTGTCACAGTAAATACAGCCGTGTGTGCATCCGCGGTAGATATTCATTCCATACCGTCCGCCGCTTCCGGTCAGCAGAGTTTTTGCATCCACAAAATGCATTTGAAATACTCCTGTTTTATGATACGGCAGGAATAACCGGCAAGTCCTGCCGCTTATTCCTGCAAAGCAACGTACACGGGATCTTTCTTTGCATGCTTCATCATATCACATATATCAAAAGAATGCTGATTTTGCAAACGTTTTTCACAAGCATCATCTTGCTGGGGGAATTCCGTTATACAATCGGAAAAAATCCTTCAGCTGTTCTATCCGCTTCCTCAAGACAAAAGCCAATCGAAAAGCGGGCATGAACAGACCCCTGAAAGTCACATGCTTCCAGGGGTCTGATAATTTGAAGCTTCGATCAGCGCTTGCTGAACTGCGGAGCACGACGTGCAGCCTTGAGGCCGTACTCGCGCAGCTTGTCGCCGGAAGCCATAGTGTTTACCTGTTTTTTCGGGATTCCCTTGATCCGTTCCCTCAGTTATTAACTGCTGTCTGAGCCCGGTTCTTACTCTTCATACCCTTTTTACCCGAACAGGATCGGC
>CACYDX010000326.1 GCA_902773255.1 Oscillospiraceae bacterium | reverse complement strand
TTTATCAGCTACAAGGAACTGGATGAAAACGGCAACCGTACCCGCGACAGCATCCTGGCACAGGAGATCTACTACCGGCTGACGGAAAAGGGATGGCGGGTGTTCTTTTCACGCATATCCCTGGAGGATGTGCCCGGCACGCAGTATGAGCCGTACATCTTTGCTGCCTTGAACAGCGCAAAGGTGATGATTGTTGTCGGCACCTGTGCGGAGAACCTCAACGCTGTCTGGGTCAAGAACGAGTGGAGCCGGTTCCTCTCCATGATGCGAAAGGATCGTTCAAAGCTTTTGATTCCATGCTACCGTGATATGGATCCCTATGACCTTCCCGAACAGCTCTCAGTACTGATGAGCTATGATATGGGCAAGATCGGCTTTGTGCAGGATCTGATCCGCGGCGTGGATAAAGTCCTTAGCGCGGAGAAAAAGGGCGCTGAGCCGGTCAAAGAGACTGTTGTTGTCCAACAAAGCAGCGGTGGTCCGAACGTGTCGGCTCTCCTTAAACGCGGCCAACAGGCTTTGGAAGATGGCGAATGGGATAAGGCCAGAGAATTCTTCGATCAGGTTCTCAACATGGATGCAGAGAATGCGGATGCTTTTCTAGGACTGGTTTTGGCTGGTGCGAAAGCTCAAAACCGAAATGCCTATAGAAGTGCCTATATTGATAACATTCATATTCGTGATGATAAAAACATAAAAAGAATTCTTGAATTCGGAGATAGAGAAAAAGTTTCATGGCTAAATAATGTTTTCAATGCTGCAAAGGATGAAGATGAGAAGAAGCGTTTACAGAAAGAAAAGAAGGAAGCAGAACGCAGGGCGGAGGTGGAAAAGGAACGTCAGCTGAGAGAAAAACAAGAAGCTGAGCGCCAAGCAAAAGAAGATCAAAGACGAAAAGAAAATGAGAGACGTCTAAAACCAATACGCCAACGAATATCCGCTGCTAAAGATCTTGTAGCAATAGTTGGATATGATGTAATAGCAATAATGCCAGATGGTTCAGTTTGGATTTCTGAGTATGGTTCTAAGGATGCAGTCAGACTACCGCAAAAGCATGACATTAAACAAATTGCACAGGGATATGGTTTCATCGGAATAAAACAAGATGGT
The DNA here is from genome assembly GCA_902773255.1 of Oscillospiraceae bacterium. Lineage (GTDB taxonomy): Bacteria > Bacillota > Clostridia > Oscillospirales > Oscillospiraceae > Limivicinus. The sequence continues at coordinate 1,902 of CACYDX010000326.1, read as the reverse complement.
ACTGTAATTGCTGAACCGAATGATGATAGTTACACAAAAGGCATGGTAGAAAGGGGTATGTTTGAGGTCAGCAGTTGGAAGAATATGAGGAAAATAATTGTAGCAGGAAGCGGAGGAATGGCGATCGGGAGAACAATCGGATTGACAAATGACGGTAAAGTTCTTGCTACAGATTTCAAAGGAACTCAAGTCTCAGAAATGAAAAGTCAACAGATGAAATATGATTTCTCAGGATGGTCTGACATCATAGATATTAGTGGAAATTTCAATTTTGTTATGGGATTAAAATCCGATGGCTCTGTGGTGTGCACAGATATAGATGAGAATCATCCCTTTTATCATTCTGATAATCTTGATGAACTGAAAAGATTGCCCTCATGGGAAAATATTGTTGCTATCGATACTTCATCAACATTTGCAGCTGGACTGAATAGTGATGGCACGGTAATCGTTGCAGGAAAACTATCAGGCAATACAAATAAATGGTGTGATATTGTTTCAATAGCTGCCGGCTTTAATTTCCTGTTAGGGTTAAGAGCGGATGGGACGGTTGTCTCTTCCGCAGCAAACCGAGAGTGGTGTAAGTGCATAGAAAAATGGGAAAACATAGTTGCCCTGTCGGTATACAGTGATAAAATAATCGGTATTACGGAAAATGGCGATGTTAAATGTGTGAACAAGGAATTTGCACATGAGACAGAACCTTTTAAGAATAAGCTATTTACATCAGTTTCCAGTATCAAACAGGAGCATTGCGCAGCACAAAAGGAAGCAGCAGAAAGGCGAAATGTTCTAAGTAAGGAAAGAGACCAGCTGAAAAAAGAGTATAATAACCTAGGCGTGTTCTCCTATCGGCGGAGAAGAGAGATTGAAACAAGGCTCTCGGAGATTGAAAAGGGACTACAATAAATAGGTGGATATAACCATGCCCATCATTAAATGTAAAATGTGTGGCGGCGATATAGAAATCGCTGCAGATAAGACATTTGGAACTTGTGAGTACTGCGGTTCAACTATGACCTTGCCAAAGACCTCAGATGAGCAGAAAGTCTCTGCTTTTAACCGTGGCAACCACTTCCGGAGGATCGGCGAGTTTGATAAAGCCCTTGCCGTCTACGAGCGTATCGTTGTGGAGGACGACACCGATGCGGAGGCTCACTGGTGCTGCGCCCTCTGCCGTTTCGGCATCGAGTATGTGGAAGATCCGGCTACCTATGAGTGGCTCCCAACCTGCCACCGCGCGAGTTTTGACAGCTTTCTGGAAGACGTGGACTTCCTCGCTGCTCTTGAGAATTCCGACGGCATCACGCGCCGGCAGTACCAGAAGGACGCCGCGAAGATCGCGGAGGTGCAGCGCGGTATTCTTGCGACTTCCCAGAACACAGAACCGTATGATGTCTTTATCAGTTATAAGGAACTGGACGGAAACGGCAACCGTACCCGTGACAGTATCTTTGCGCAGGAAATCTATTACCGACTGACGGAAAAGGGCTGGAGGGTGTTCTTTTCACGCATATCCCTGGAGGATGTGCCCGGCACGCAGTATGAGCCGTATATTTTTGCTGCCTTGAACAGCGCAAAAGTGATGATTGTTGTCGGTACCAGTGCGGAGAACCTCAACGCTGTCTGGGTCAAGAACGAGTGGAGTCGGTTCCTCTCCATGATGCGCAAGGATCGTTCGAAGCTCCTGATTCCCTGCTACCGTGATATGGATCCCTATGACCTGCCGGAGCAGCTTTCCGTGCTGATGAGCTATGACATGGGCAAGATCGGCTTTATTCAGGATCTGATCCGTGGCGTGGATAAAGTGCTGGAAGCGGAGAAAAAGGAAACCGAGCCAGTCAAGGAAACCGTCATTGTCCAGCAATCCGGTGTCGGACCCAATGTAACGGCGCTCCTCAA
>CACYDX010000325.1 GCA_902773255.1 Oscillospiraceae bacterium | reverse complement strand
TTCGGAGTGTTGCATACTCTGGTAAATGCCAGATCGTCCTGAAAGGCCGCCATCCTCAGGTAGGAAAGCGCGTCCTTTATCTCCATCCTGTCGAAAAACTGCACTCCGCTGTATATCGTGTAGGGCAGTTCCCGCCTGAGGAACACCTCCTCCAGGGAACGGGTTATGTAGTGCGCCCGGTAGAGGATGGTGATGTCTTTGTAGGGGATGCCGGCTTCGTCGTGCATCACGTCTATCATGCCTGCGATCCACTCAGCCTCTTTCTCCGCATTTTCACAGTGCGAGCAGAGAACGGACCTGCCGTCGGCCTGCATGGAGATGAGCTCTTTTTTCGCCCGGTTCCTGTTCTTGTCTATGAGCGAATTTGCCACTGCTGTTATCTGGGGAGTGGAGCGGTAGTTCTGCAGCATCTGAATGGTGACTGTGCCGGGGAATTCCTTGTCGAAATCGAGGATGTATTTAATGTTTGCCCCGCGCCAGGTGTATATGGTCTGGTCCGGATCGCCCACAACGAAGAGGTTTCTGTGGTAGTCGCAGAGCACGCGCATCAGCTTGTACTGTATCTCGTCAATGTCCTGGAACTCATCTATCATGATGTATTCCAGCCGCTTCTGCCATTTCAGGCGGATATCCGGGTTTTCGGAAAAAATGTGGAGAGTGAATATCAGAAGATCATTATAGTCCAGCGCGAAGCACTTCTTCTCCTGATAGAGGTATCCGTAGAAGAGGATATCGTTCACGTCCGTCGCGTTCATGTATTTTTCCTTCAGCTCATCGAGCGGAAGGGCGAGCATATCCTTATAATAATCAGGCTTTTTGAAAAGCTTCTGCATCTCGAACATGTCCCTTGCCCTGCTGAAGGTCATGTTTCTGAGGGAAAGACCTCTCTCCTCATATATGATGCGGAGCATCGCGTCGATATCCGAATTATCCAGAACGAGAAAGCTCTTCGGATAGCCCACGGCGGAGATGTCCTCCTGCAGCACGGAGACGCAGAAGCCGTGAAAGGTGTTTATATAACCGGTGCTGTTGTCGCCGGTGAGATTCTGTATCCGGCGGCGCATCTCGTTTGCCGCCTTGTTCGTGAAGGTGACGCAGAGGATGTTGCCCGGAAGGATGCCCAGCTCATTTACGAGATAGGCAAAACGCCTTGTCAGCGCGCGGGTCTTTCCGGAACCTGCCCCGGCGATAACGCGGACAAAGCCCTCCGTGGTCGTAACGGCGAGCTTCTGGGCCTCATTCAGATCCTCGAGCAGATTCTTCATAACATTACAATTTTATACTCAAATCTGCACAAAATCAAATAATATATTGTGCTGTTGCAAATGATCGGAGCAGGATGATATAATCAGTAAAAACCAGTATCCGGAAGTGATGATATGCCATTGGATAAAGCTTATTTTGCCGGCATCAGTCCCGAGACGATTCGGGGAAAGTTCTATAGAAAATCCGAGATCGATGCTATCCTGAAAGAGATCGCGGCGAGGGTGGAGCTTCAGAGTTCTGAAAACGAGCTGCTGAGTATGAAGCTGAAAGAGGCACAGAATGCTCTGCAGGAGCAGACAGACGGAATGAACGGAGTGGCGCAGGGCATCGTTTCCGAGGCCAATGAAGAGGCGGACAGGATCCTTGCGGATGCAAAAGCAGAAGCCGAAGAGCTTCTCGCCGGGGCGCGTGAAAAGAGCCGCGGCATCATCGAGGCAACGATGCGCCAGCAGGAATATGCGGCAGCAAAGATAGAGGAGAGCTATTCCGCCATGAAGGCTCAGCATGAGGACTGCATATCTTCCATCAGGGCGGCATGGCAGGAGTTCCTCATCGGCCTGGATACGGAAGACGAAGAGCCTCCGGCTCAGGCGGAAACACCGCCCGATCTCTCCGAGAAGGTAAGCGCTTTAGCGGATGCACTGAATGAAATATAAAAACAGCGGGGACGGTAGTCCCCGCTGTTTTTATTGATCTGATCGATAATGTCTTCCTTCGTGAAACGAAGGACCCGCAGCAATGGAAAGTAAAGCTTAAGCAAGCGAGCCTGCTTCCTCAAAGACCTTTTCAAGCTTTCCGAAGAACTCTGCAAGCTCCGGCTCCTGCGGCGGTATAAGGATATATTTCTCTCCGAAGTGCGGCAGACCGGTGAGTATGTCGTGCAGGGCATCGAGGTTGCTGCCGTAATTGTCTGCCCAGAGCATCCCATCGCGCATAACGGCATAGATGTCCGCCTTGCCTTTGCATGCGGAAAAGTCCAGCGTGACAGGTTTGCCTCTGTTGAGCGCGTTCATCAGCGCAATGCAACCGATCTGCAGGTCGTTCCATGTGGACTGGAAATCGTCCGTATACCAGGGATCTGCGATCTCTTTTCCGGGCATTCCTGCAAAATCCAGAAGATTGTGGATCTTGCCTTCCGGGTCGCCGCCGAACCTGTGCATCATGTAATACATGTTCTCTTCGTCCATACCGATTATCAGGTCGAAGGCATCATAGTCATCCCTGCTGAAGCGGCGGGCGTATTTCCCGTCGGAGGATATGCCGTGGCTTGCCAGCATCCTGCGTGCAGGCGGATATACGGGATTGCCCAGCTCTTCGCTGCTGGTGGCTGCGGAATCGATGAAGAATTCATCTTCCTGTCCAGTCCGCCTCGCCATATCCTTCATTATCAGCTCTGCCATCGGTGATCTGCAAATATTGCCGTGACAAATGAATAGAACTCTTATCATCTGCAATTGCCTTCTTTTTTTGTATTAATTCTCCCGTTAAACAAAATTGAAGCCCAGCGAAGCGGGTTCAATTTTGAAAGGAGGAGCAGCGGAATGGACGAGAACCGCCGCTTGCGGTCGGTGCGAGGGATGTGGAGCTTGTGACGACGCTGCCGTGGCAGATAAAAAGTATCCTTGTCATCTTTTCTTATACCTCTGCTTCCGGATCAGCGGCAGTCTCTGCTGTTTCCGGTGTCTCCGCCGTTTTTTCCCGTTCCTGCTTTCTTTTTTCCATTTTCGGCATGAAATAATCGTTATAAATAAAGCTCAGCACTGCTGCGGCGGGGATGGACAGCAGCACTCCCAGAACACCGAACATATTGCCCAGCACAACGATCGCAGACAGGATCAGCAGACCGGATACACCGAGACAGCCGGAGAACAGCTTAGGCTTGACGAGATAGAAGTCCAGAGCCTGCACCGCAACGCAGAACACCAGAAACAGCAGCGCGTGCTGCGGATTGACCATCAGCAGCACCAGAGCGCCGAACCCGGCGCCGATGATCGGCCCGAAAGTGGGGATCAGATTGGTCACGCCCACTGCGGTGGTGATCAGGCCCACATACTGCATCCCGCATATCACCATGAATAATGCGTTGGCGGCGCTTATGATCAGAGCATCCAGTATGCTCCGTCCCAGATAGCTTATCATGATCGTGTCGCACCGCAGGGCAAGATCCATTATCTTTTCGCTGGTATCCCTTCGGAACACAACATTCACCAGCCGCCATACACCGCGCATGATACGTTTTTTATCGAGCAGCATATAGAGTGCAAGCACCAGCGCGATGACCCAGGACAGGAGGTTTTTCCCGTAGCTGGCGGCAATGCTCATGATCTGAGGAGTGTTGTCACTCAGCGAACCGGAGATGGAGTTCAGGGCGTTCTGTGCCCGCGCTTCCAGGAAATGCAGATCGAATATGTTTCCGGGCAGACTGTTCTCTATCCACTTGATAACGGTGCTGACATAGCCGTCGAATGATTTTAAAAACACACCTATGCTCTGTACCAGCTGCGGGATAAGGAGACCCAGCAGAAGGTCGATCACCAGCAGCAGAAGAACGAATGCAAGGATAACGGAAATGGTCCAGCGGCCCTTTCCCGTCTTCATCCTGCGAAACAGCTTATAGTAGAAAAACTTCGCGATGGAATTGATGATATAGGCAAATACGGCGCCAAGGAAAACGGGACGGAAATATCCCAGAAAATTCCGCAGCGCGCCCGTGACTGGTCCCAGATGCGTAAGCAGGACATATAACGCGACGCCGATACAGACGATCACCGCACCGTTATACCATTTCTTTTCTGCAAGCTTTTTCAATTTCTGTCTGCCGCCTCCTCAGGTTACTGAATAAGTGAGCTGAGAAAAACCGTTTTTGCCGGGACCGGACTGCCCCGTGATATGGAGAGAACTTTACCGTCTGAAACTGTCATTACGGAGCAGATATCTGATTATACACCAACATGGCATATCATTTCCACACTAATAATCGATTTGCAATTACGGACTCTTCTTTGACTTTAAACGAAAATGTGTTATCATAAAAAAGTATTTATTTTATTCGGAACGAGGATTTGATATATGGCCTGGATAGAAGGCGCGGAGAACATCCTTTATTTGATAGCGCAGCTTTGCACCACCCTTATGGAGTTTTTCGGGATCTGCGTCCTGGTGTATACCGCGGTGCGCTGCTTCATCCATTGGATCAAGCATAGGAACGGTATCCGTCTTTCTCTGGCAAAAGGCATAGCTCTTGCCCTTGAATTCAAGCTGGGGGGAGAGGTGCTGCGGACAGTCGTTGTGCGTGAGTGGTCGGAGCTCGGGATCCTCGGAGCGATCATAGCCCTGCGCGGCCTGCTTACCTTCCTTATCCACTGGGAGATAAAGAACGAGCAGAAAGCCCTGCAGGAGATGCGGGCCGCAAATCAGACGGATCCCTCCGATGACTGACGTATACTGAATGATATGAATAAAGAGATCAATTACAAGCTTAAATACATATGCAGTAAGTTCTGTCTTCCCGGAGAGCTGGTCGTTCATTTTGACTGGATCCCGAAAGGCCATATCAATACGGCCTACCGTGTTTCTCTGGAGGATGGCGAGGAGGAAAAACAGTACCTGGTGCAGAAGGTAAACTGGTATGTTTACCGGGACCCTGTTTCCCTGATGCATAATATCGAGCTGATAACGCAGCATCTCATGGAGAAGCAGAAGAGGTGTCTGCATTATTACCGCAGCGGTGC
>CACYDX010000324.1 GCA_902773255.1 Oscillospiraceae bacterium | reverse complement strand
TTCTGCACCAATGGGTTGATGGTTTCTGTTGTACCAGTGCACATAGTTTTCATATGCAGCATTGAACAAATCTTTATTCACCAGATACTTCTGCGTTTCGCCGTTTTCGAGGGCGATCATCGCCTGCAGCCAGTAGTTATAAATATTTGTATAAGGGAAAGGGACGAGCAGCTCGTCCGTTCCCGAAGAAAGGGGCGAGTATTCCGCCCCTTCCTCATGTTCGTGTGTCAGTATGATCTCGTTGAAGATCTGTCCATCCAGCCTGTCGAGCCATGTGAGCTTGTTTTGCTCCGTATACTGATTTGGTTCTAATTCATCTACGAGATCAATTACTTCTGACGCAGTCATTTTTTCTCCTTGAATTTCTGTTGGGCAGTTCGCCTCTAAGGTTCATTTTTCGCTTCGCTCGAATTCACCAAGAGGCTGTTGCGAGCGCCCGGTTGACCCAAAAGTGCTTCGCACTTTTGACCGGGCAGTTTCCCTATACTGGTTCGGCTCAAGATCATCAACGAGAGCGATCGCTTCCGTAACAGTCATCGGATTTCTTCGTTGACCATGGTCTCCTGATTGCGGGCGACAAGATCCTTGGCCCGCTCGGCGCGCTCGAATTCGTCTGCAAAGCGCTTTTCGACCTCGATTTCCCTGCCTTTTGGGATAACTCTGCATTCACCGTTCACGATGACTGCCACGTCCTCGTTTCTGAGGCCCTTTACCTTCACCATCCCGGTCTTGGGCTCAGTTTTTATTTCTGTTTTCTTTGCCATAAATATCTCCTTTCAGTTGTCACCCTGAGCGCTGTCGAAGGGTCTCGGTTCAAGCCTTCCCCTTGAGGGGAAGGTGGCGCGGCCTCGCCGTGACGGATGAGGTGTCTCAGCCCAGATCCTTCAACTTCGCTTCAGGATGACAGATGCGCTCAGTTAACTGCGTCTGTTGCAGAGTACGAACTGCACGACATCACACGTAAAACCCTTTCAGGGTAGAGAATGGTGGCTCCGTTGGTCTCGAACTTATAGCCAATAGTCGAGAACTGGTTGAGCGGTCCGCCTATCTCGTCCTTGTCATGGATGATCATCTCGGCATGGCCGCCCTCGGGGTCGATGATGGCGTAGCCCTCGGAGCCGAGGAAGTAGGTGGCGTAGGTGCGGCCGCGCTCCTTGTTCACGTAGTCGTCGTCACCCGCGGAGGTCTCTCCGGCAACGCCCAGAACAGGCGCATAGGTGTCCACGATGAAGCGCACGCCATGCAGCTCGCCGATCTCGCCGTTGAAGATGTTGCGACTGGAGTTGTACTTGTTGATGCTGATCCAGTCGGGGCAGCGGCGCAGGTCGCCGGCAACGCTGGGATGGATGATGGCCACATAGTTGCTGCCGATCATGGGCGCATTGGCCTTGATGAGGATGTCCACGGCCCTGCTCACCATGCGCGGCGTCAGCAGGCTGACCGCCTTGCTCACGCTGAGATCCACGGTCACGGTGTCGTTGTTGTCCGGCGAGCCGGTGACGCTGATGCCGTAATCGGAGAGAGTCACGCTGTTGCCGTTGAGCTTCCAGGCGGTGCCGGTGGTGGCGTAGGTGAAAACGTATTTCCCGCTCTGGCCGTCCACCTTCTCTGCAAAAGTCGCGGCGGTGACGGTCACGGCGGTGATGCCGGTGCTGGCTCCCTTGCTTGCAGTCGCGCTGATCACGGTCCCGCCGGCCTCCATCTCCGCGCATGAAGTCGGCGTGGAAAGCACCTCCCCGGTCTTCGGGTCGATGTTGTCGCAGTAGAGGACGTTGGTGCCCGTGAGCAGCCCGTCCCTCGCCAGCTTCTCCATGGTCTGGTGCATAGAGGCTGCCATCTCCTTTGTGCCGGTCTCGATCACGTCATCCACGGCGCGAAGCTCCAGCTTGTCCGTGATGGAGAAGTAGGTGCCGTACTGGCGGACGATGGCCTGGATCGCCGTGAAGCCCATCTTCTGCCCCGCGGGGATAACGCCCTCGGTGAGCAGCGAGGCGGTGGCGAATGCGTTGATCTTGCGGAACTCGCTCACGCCCTTGTGTCGCTTGGGCAGATTGTATCTTCTGCCGAACTGGGTGAAGATCTCCTTCACGCGGTAGTTTTCGAGCAGCTCGTTGTTGTAATAGTCCTTCATTTCGGGAGCGAGGGTGTTGTTCCCGGAGAAGGATTCGGTCTCGCCCGTGTTGGAGTTGACGTAGTTCTCCGTGGCGTTCACGAGCGTGCCCGCGTCTGCAAAACGCTGCAGATCAAAGATGAATATGGGGAATAGTTTGGTGTTAATGATATTGTCCTCCTCATTATTGATTATTCATGTCATGTTGAGTGGAGCTGCACAGCAGCGCAGCCGAAACATCTCTTGGCCAACAGATCCTTGGGGGCGCTGCGTTTCACTTAGGATGACAGGCCTGGTTAAAACCTTAGTTTTCCACTGCGAATTAGGTCCATCCTGAGTTTCCTCTCCTCAGGGCTCAGCTCCGCCAGCGGCCTGTAGCCCCCTTCGGGCGTGCCGCGCCGGATGCTGCCGTTTTCCTGCGGCATGCTGCGCCCCGCCTGAACGCTGTTGCCCAGCGCCTCGGCGGTGGCCTGCGCGTTTGCCTCTGTGATCTCGCGGTGGTGCACGGCAAAGTATGCGTCCTCAACGGAGAGCCCCACCATGGGCGATGTGAGCCGGACGAACACGGGATCGTTGAGCTCTGTGCGAAGGTCGAAATCCGGGAAAGACTCCTTCATGGCCTCGACCTGCTTCTCAAGGGCGCTGAAGTGCTGCCTCATGGCCAGATCCTGCTCCCGCCTGGCGAGCATCTCGCTCTGCCTTGCAAGCGCCTCCTCCAGCGCGGCGAGCCTCTCCTCGACCGTGGGTTCCTCAGGCGCACCGGTCTTCTCCTCAGGCGAAGCAGGCGGCTCCCGGTCCGCATCGTCAGCCGCAAGTGCAGGCGCTGTCTCTCCTGCCGGCTCCCCGCCCGGATCTTTCGCGGCTTCCTGAGAACTTTCAGGCTCCTGATCATCCTTCAGGGTTTCCTCCGGAGCAGCCTCACCGGCGGCCGCAGCTCCCGCAGCGTCTCCGGCGGCGGCTTCGGCAAAGCGCTGCAGCATAAGTTTCAGTTCTGTCATTATTCCTCCAAGAGTAAATAGATTTGATGCATCATGACTTCATTTTACAGCATGGGCTTCAAAAAACTCTCCCCCTGCAGCCTTCACGAATTAAAGCGTGAAAGTGAAGCTGATATAAAGGGATCTGTCCCCTTTGCCGGCCTTCAAAATAAAAAAACCGCCTGCCGAAGCAGACGGTGTCATAGTGATTTTTGCCGATGGTTTTCAGTTGTTTTCTATTATTTCGATCCCGATAAGCGATGTGCGCAGCTTTCGTACTTATTCAGAACAGGTCGCCATGCGTACCGGTTCTAAACAGGAACAGTTCAAGTTCATCCTGCTCTATCCTGTAAACAAGCAGCCAGTCCGGCTGAATGTGGCACTCCCTGAAACCGGAGTATTCACCGGTCAGTTCGTGGTCACGATGTTTCGGCGCAAGCGGCTTTTCTTCCGCCAGTGTGTTTACGACAGACCTCAGCAGACTGATATCCAGGCCTCTTTTCTGTGCGGCCTTCAGATCCTTTTTGAAGCGGTTCGACGGGACGAGTTTAAGCATCTTCCGTTACCTCATCGAGCAGATCATCGAAAGAATCATAGCGTCTGTAAGCAGCAGGCTTTGCTTTCATTGCCGCATACTCGGCAAGCGCCGCCTTTGTATCTGCATTGGGAGTGAAGCGCCTGACTTCAAAAGGCAGCCCGTCATGGCTGACAGCGCTCTTCAGAAACATGACTATAGCCGTGGACATGTTCATGCCGAGATCGGAAAAAAGAGCATCCGCCTGTGCTTTCAGTTCACTGTCCACGCGCACGTTTATATTCGTGGTCGCCATATTATCATCTCCTTTCGCCAGTATAATATGATATTGTACGCACAATGTCAACAATTTTATTTACGCTGTAAAGTCAAACGTCGGTCCCAAACGTAAACAAAAAACAGCACTGCATTTCGCAGTGCTGTTTTTGTATAGCTTATCGGATCAAACTCACTCCCAGAGGGCGGTGAATGTCTTTGACGCATTTACTATATAGCGTGTGCCCGCGTCGAAAACCACTGTATTCCCTCTCACTTCCGTCTGCCGCGTCGTCGCAAGCTTCATATCACTCGCCCCGCCGCAAGCGGCAGGTCTCGACCATTCCGCTGCTCCTCCTTTCCGTCACAAACCCACTTTGTTGGGCTTTGCGACGGTTTTAGTTTTCCTCCCAGACGGCTGTGAAGGTCTTGGCAGCTGTTACCGTGTATTTGGCGCCTGCGTCATATATCACGGTTTTTCCTCTTACCGTAGTTTCCCAGCCGACAAAGGAAAAACCTTCTTTTTCCGGAGCTTCGGGGAGAGTGATCCTCTG
>CACYDX010000323.1 GCA_902773255.1 Oscillospiraceae bacterium | reverse complement strand
GGCAGATACTTCGTCGCTCTCGCAATCCTCTGCTTCGCGTTTACCACGATCCTCGGCTGGTCCCATTACGGGAGCAAGGCTGTCGAATTCTTAAGCGGCAGGCACGCACCGGTAGTAACGAAGATCTACAAGGTCATCTTTGTTATGGTCATCATCTGCGGAGCCCTAATGACTTCTTCGATCGCATGGGACATCTCCGATACTTTCAACGGTCTCATGATGATCCCGAACCTCATCGGCGTCCTCGCCATGAGCCCGCTGGTCATGAAGCTTACCAACAACTACGTTGACCGCAAGATCAAGGGAATGAAGGACATTAAGCCGATGCTTTCTTACGATCCTTCCATCCAGGCCGCTAACGAGAAAGCTTTGGTTGAAACTCCTGATCAGGACTGATGCTATCGGGAAAAGAAGGAAATATGAATAGTGAGAAGCGTTTAATAAACAAAATATTTCTTTCTGTTCTTGTTTCTCTGGAATTATGTTGTCTGCTCTATTGGAGGATCTTTCCCAGTGCTGTTCTGAACCATCTCTTTATGGCATTCTGTTTTTGCTTGGTATTCGTACTGAGCTTTTTGGTTCAGCATTATGTAAGAATAAGCGGTCAAAAGAGTTATCTCTGTTTCTTTTTGTCGGTAATCCCGTTATTCTTGCCGGTTGCATATTTTAGAGCTTCAGGAATGTATAAACTGGATCGTATGATGTGGGACAGAAGAGATAAGAGTGCCGAAAGACAGGTCTTTGATTCCGGCAAGGACGACATGTTCTCCGGCAAAAAGGTGATAGTTTTTGTTCCGCACGAAGATGATGATCTTTTATTGATGGCCGGCGTCCTTGAACAATACATAAAATACGGCAGCGAAGTTTATGTTGTGTTTGCGGAAACGGGTGATACCGGTGTTTCAAAGATATATAAGAAAGGGAAGGAACTTGGCCATGTCCGTGCCAATGAATCGATCGGTGCATTAACGGCATACGGAATACCTGAGGATCACATCATATTCCTCGGATTCGGTTCTACTGTGTTTGAAAATAAACTGCACTTATACAATCATAAAGATGAACCGGATAAAGTACTCAGATCAGTATCCGGCTTTGATTATACGTTTGCTACAGAAGAACATCCTGCATACAGAGATGGTCAGAAGATCACCAAAAACAATCTGAATAACGATTATGAAAGCATTTTGAAAGATTACAGACCGGACGTTATCTTCTGTATCGATTATGATGTTCATCCGGGACACAGATCGGTCAGTCTTACTTTCGAAAGCATACTGGGCAAGATATTAAAGCAGGATGGATCATACAGCCCCGTAGTTTATAAAGGCTTTGCTTATTCGACCTCATTGTCCGGCAAACAGGACTACTCAAATTCAGCTAATCCGGGAGCGACTGTTAATCCGTATGATACCGATTACATGAAGGAAACGAACATATACCTGTGGAAAGACCGCGTGAGATTCCCGGTAGCGGTGGATACTCTTACACATTATAGCTACAGTTCGGCTACCGCGGAAAAACTGTCGTTCTATGATTGTCAGAAAGACGACTGGTATCCTCGTATTAACGGCATCGTGAATTCTGATAAGGTTTTCTGGGAAAGAAAAACTGATTCTATGCTTTACAAAGCGGATATATCCGTATCATCGGGTGACCCTCAGGTATTAAACGATTTCAAGCTTTTTGACTGTGATGATATCAATAAAGGTGAAACGGATTTTTCTAAGATCTCAGGCATATGGATCCCTTCGGAAAATGACGGCAATAAAAGGATCAGCGTGTCTCTTGACAGACCCGGCAATATTGAAAGCATATGTTTATATGATAATCCATGCCTTGATGATAATGTCCTGAATGCAAAGATCGTTTTCGAAGACGGCAGCGTGACAGTGAACGGTTCAAGCTGTGATATATCTGATCTATAATGGCGGATAAGCTATGAAGCTTCGTTTTTTCCCATTGATAGTTCTCGCTCTGCTGTCCGCCCAATCCTGCCTCGTGAAGGAT
>CACYDX010000322.1 GCA_902773255.1 Oscillospiraceae bacterium | reverse complement strand
GGGAATTCCCGAGTGGCCAAAGGGGACAGACTGTAAATCTGCTGGCAATGCCTTCGGTGGTTCGAATCCACCTTCCCCCACCAAAATGCGGTTGTCTCATCTGAGACAGCCGCATTTTACGTCTGAGTGTTTTTTACGATTGTGTGAATTCGAAATATAGAAAACTATGTTTGTGAGAAGCCTGTATTTACAGTTAAGAAACGCGATGGTAGAATAGCCGCTGTATTAAAAAAGGAAAAGAGAAATGATCTATGAGTTATAAACATATTAAAACGATATACATCATTATTGCGGCGATTTTGCTGATGACGACGGTTTTCAGCGGATGCGGCAAAAAAGATACTGCTTCAGTGCCCTCCGTATCAGTTTCGGAGAACAGTTCAGTCAGCCAGAGCTCTGAAAGCGAACCGAACACAACTGAAGCCGTATCCGGCAGGCAGGACGGCGAACGCTTTGAAGAGGTAATCATCCTCGAGGGTATGGAGGAAACAGTCTCTTACGAGCATGTAAGAAATGACACTCTCGGTTTCGAAATGGACTTCGACTATGAACTGTTCGACAGGAACAGCGGAGCTCTCAGCGAATCCTTTGTATCGAAATATGACATTCCCGATCATCCCGAGAACTATCTGACAGTGACATACGACCCGCAGGATGCAGGGACAGTCGCAGCCGCTGTAAGCAGCACTCTGTCAAATACATATGATATAATCAGGGATGATTCCTTCAAGCTTGAGAGTGGCAGCAGCTGCATCAGAATAGATGCGTCCAACGGCAAAGGCAACACGGGAACCCCCGACCTGCTTCAGATGGTGTATATCATCCCTGCACCGGACGGATGCCGCATCGCCAGAGCTCATTACTCCTTTGAAAGTGCCGAGGGTTTCGGCAGGCGATTCAACTATTTCATGAACACTTTTTCTGTCATTGCAAGCAGCGGTGAAAAGAGGATAACGGACGAAGCGGCTCTTTCGGCTGTAAAGAATTTCTGCTGTCTCAATGATCCCTCTCTTTCGGACATCATCAACGGCGGAGAATATCCCGTCTACTGGGATATCTCATCAAGTGATGACAGCGAGATAGTTGTTGTGTTCAGATCTTATACGGGAGCACTTATCAGGTATTATATAGATCCTGTTACCGGTGCTGCTTATGTAACTGAGTTTGTTCCCGGTATAACACCTGAAGAAGAGCGTACGGATGAGACGCTGAATATATGGGATCATTTAGGCTGATCCTCTATTCGACAGTGAGCAATCAAACCTGATATTGAAAAACCGCCACAGGCTTTTTAAGCTTGCGGCGGTTTTTCTTTACGGACTCATTTTATTACAGTAATCACGGTACTCGCCTTTTGTCATCGGCGGATCATACGAGGCTATGAAATCCTTAGCTCCCTTTGCTCCGTTGCGCAGGAGCCTGTATGCCAGAAGCGCCATCATCTTCGCCGGCAGCACATGAGCGACATAAGAGTCCTCCACCTTGTAGTCTTTTGAATGAAGATCTCCGCTGCTGCCTCCGAATGTAAAGTTCATTACAGGCATCACGGCACATAGATCGCCAACATCGGTACTTGCAGTGTTGCACTGGCCGAGCGGAATTGATATCACCTTAAGATCCTCTCCGAGCAAAGAAGCGGCTTCCCACATGAGATCGTCCGGTGCGATCTCCGGACATGGCATATACCCCTGGGAATCCTCTATGTCGCAGGTGCAGCCTATCGCAATAGCTGCCCCTTTGAAGCAGTTATCGACCTTTTCGCTTATCTCTTCTATAACAGACTGTGTATTTGCCCGAACCATCATATCGAGCTCCGTCTCACTGGGAACAACGTTTATAGCCTGTCCGCCCTTGCGGATATATGGATGAACTCTTACGCAGTCCTTTTCTCTGAAGGTCTCCCTTATCATACCGAGCGCTGACATTCCAAGGCAGGCCGCATTGAGCGCATTTGCTCCAAGATGAGGGGCTGCTGCTGCATGAGCGGCTCTACCGTGCATATATACTGTCTTTCCGATAAAACCGGTGCATGCACTGTTGCCGAGCATCAGATCAGCGCCGCTGCTCCTTGACACCATATGCGAATGAGTGGTGACGGCCATATCTATATCATCGAACTCTCCCCTGCGGATAAGTTCACACTTTCCGCCTCCGCAGTGGACACCGTGCTGCTCGCGCACTTCGCGGCGGACTGAACTGTCCTGAAATTCCTCCGCGGGCACCGCAAAGAAAGTGACTTTACCGTCAAGTGTCTCTGCGACTTCGGGATCGCACAGTGCCAGCGCAGCACCCAGCATACATACCATCTGGGCGTAGTGGCCGCAGGAGTGGGCAAAGCCGTTGTATGCACAGGGATGATCCGGGCAGGCAAGCCCGTCGAGTTCTCCTATCAGTGCAACGTTAGGCCCATCTCCCCTGCCGAGTTCCGCTTTTACGCCCGTTATCGCAAGACCAGTCTTATTGTCGAGCCCGAGTTTTTTGAGCCATTCTGCCGTTATTTCTGCAGTTCTGAATTCATGGTAACCCTGCTCGGCATGCGTATAGATATCATTTGCAAGAGCCTGCAGCTCTTCCGCATGCTCATCGATTATGCTGATTATTCTTTTTTCAGTCTTATCCATTCCATCCACCACCCTGTCAGGCAAACTGTTCCACTACCACGGAAACGAACTTTGCTATCATCCATGTTCCGGCTACTCCGAGGAGAAGTATCAGAAGTATGGATGGCGTATCGAATCTGACGTGTTCAGAAAGCTTCGGTCCCGCTATCCAAACGCAGAAGATTATGCACAGCATTCCCATAACGGCAAGAGGTCCGAAGCTCACATTGCCTGAGTTCACAGCTATCACCTCAGCCAGAATGATGAGGGCGAGCATGAGGGCTTCAAGCTCTATCTCTATCATCAGCTGTTTTCTGCCGGGCGCTTTTCTGCCCCGGCGTTCGGAAAGCGTAAGCACGGCTCCAGCAAGTATGCAGCATGAAGCTGTTCCGGATATGACGGCGAATATGGGCGACAGCTGCTCATTCTTTATTATTGCTCCGAACAGTCCGCCCAAAGCCCATATGACCGCCGAGGCAGCTGTTACTATCAGCCAGAATTTTGCTCTGTCGTTTTTATATGAGATCCGTTTCATTGAAGCTCCATCTCTCTTATTCGTTCAGATACTTTTCAGCAAAGCGAACATACAGCTCAGTTCCCTTTACAAGCATATCCTCATCTACAAGGAATCCGGGATTATGGTTGGTGCAGGTGATGCCTTTTTCTTCATTCCTTATTCCTATATAACCGTATACTCCTGGCACATGCTCCAGGAAAACGCTGAAATCCTCGGCTCCCATCGATCTTGTGATACTGCGGAACGCCTCTTTGCCAAAGACCTCATCTCCGACCTTTTTCGCAATATATACGAGATCCGCATCATTGATAAGAGGGCTCGGCCCGAAATAATAATCGCAGTCAGCTGTGCATCCGTAAGCAAGCGCTGTGCTTTTTGCTATGTTCTCTATACGCTCAGGCATGGAGTCTCTGAACTGCCTGCTGAAAGTCCTAACAGTTCCGACGAGCTCCGCGCTGCCGGCAAGAATATTCTGTTTGGTGCCGCCGTTCATGATTCCGACCGTTACAACAAGTGGCTCGAGCGGATCGATGACGCGGCTGGTTACAGACTGAAGCGCCTGCACGATCGCTGCTGCAGCAAGTACGGCATCCTTGCCCAGATGCGGTGCAGAGCCGTGAGCGGATATGCCTTTTATGCGAATAGTGAAGCGGTCTGAGCAGGCCATTCTCGGGCCCGGTTCGAAATTGAAAGTGCCGGAATCCATTTCCGGCCAGACGTGCATGCCGAAGATGGC
>CACYDX010000321.1 GCA_902773255.1 Oscillospiraceae bacterium | reverse complement strand
CTCCCCTGTGGACGAAAATATTTTCCGCCGCCTGAAAATCAACCTGACCTGCGATCCCAGCTATCAGACGCAGAAGCTGTATCATCCCTGACCCGGATGGGCCAGAAGAAACGCTGAGGGAAACCATTCTTTGAAGGGGCCAAGACGCCCAGAAAATGCCCCAGGGGTACATATGAATAAAGAACCTTTATCCTGAATTGCCGCGTGATCGTTTTCGGTCACGCGGTTTTTTCGCTGAAACTTCTGCTTGCAGTGATCGGGCTACTGGCATTGTTATGCGCCATTGCTGCGCACCGTTGATTTCGTCACCTGAAACTGGTATAATTTTCTTGTTAAACAAAAGCTTGAGCATCGCAGTCTAATACCCCTGACGAACCTATAAATGGAGGAAGCTATGGTTTATATTGGTCATAAAAGTGACGATGGACGGATACAGCCGTTGAAGGAACATTTGGAAGGAGTTGCGAAACTGGCAGGTGCTTTTGCAGTTCCATTCATGGGACAAGCGCACGCGGAAAGAACCGGCATGCTGCATGACGCGGGAAAATACAGCGAAGCCGGGCAGAAAAGAATGAACGACCCGGAGCACACCGCTAAGGTTGATCATGCCACTTTTGGGGCAAAAATGAACCTTGAGCAGTTGAAAGACCCCTGCGGCGCTTCTGTCATAGCTGGACATCACGGTGGTATGCCGGATTTGGGAAACAGAATGTCCGGAGAGGGGGACGGAACGCTTTACGGAAGAATGCATAAGGATTTGTCCGGAAGGTTGGACGCAAGCGCTTTCTGGCAGGAAAACGATATAGAAAAAGACAATAGGAAAATATTCCCTGAATGGCTGCAAAAAGAACGCCTGCCGTTCTCTTGGCAGTTTTACACACGGATGCTGTTTTCCTGTCTGGTAGACGCAGATTTTCTGGACACAGAAGCCTTCATGAAAAAGGGAGAAAAGCCGGAAGAATTGCGCGGTCATTATGCCGCCTTGAAGGATTTGAAACCACTTTTCGATCAGTATATCGCGGAATTGAAGGAAAAATCGAAAAAAGCGAAAAAAGAAATCAACGGTAAGCGAAACGAAATCCTGAATGACTGTCTGGAAGCGGGGGAGGGGAAACCGGGACTATATTCCCTCACCGTGCCCACGGGCGGCGGAAAAACAATATCTTCCCTTGCCTTTGCTATGGCTCACGCGAAACAGAATGACATGAAGCGCATTATTTATGTCATTCCCTATACCAGTATCATCGAACAGAACGCCAAAGTGTTCCGGGAGATTCTGGGCGATGAAAACGTGATCGAGCATCATTCCGGCGTTCAGGTGGATGAAGATGAAAAGCATACGATGGAGGAAAATGAAGCCCTTCGGAAGAAAATGCTGGCTACAGAAAACTGGGACGCGCCAGTGATTGTGACCACCGCCGTACAGTTTTTCGATTCCCTGTTCTCCAATAAGCCCTCCAAATGCCGGAAGCTGCACAATATCGCGGACAGTGTGATTATTTTCGACGAAGCGCAGATGCTTCCTTTGGCGTATTTGAAGCCCTGCGTCTGTACCATCGGTGAACTGGCCCGCCACTATCACGTGACGGCGGTGCTCTGTACGGCCACCCAGCCCTCCTTAAACCGCATGTTCAGCGATTATGACAAGAACCTGACTGTTCGTGAAATCTGCCATGACGTGGCAGCGTTGCAGACGTTTTTCCGCCGGGTTCACTTCGAGGACGCGGGCAAGATGGACATGGACGGTGTGACGGAAGCCCTGACCCAGCAAAATCAGGTTCTTTGCATCGTAAACAAGAAAATCACCGCCCAGCAAGTTTTTCAAAAGCTGCCCAAAGAAGGAAGCTATCATTTATCCACTTGGATGACGCCTGACCATCGAACGAAGGTGCTGAAAGAAATCAGGGAAAGGCTCAAGAACGGCCTTCCATGTCGGGTGGTGTCCACAAGCCTGATGGAAGCGGGCGTTGACGTGGACTTTCCCCAGGTATGGCGGGAAAAAGCGGGACTGGATTCCATTTTGCAGGCCGCCGGACGCTGCAACCGGGAAGGGAATCATTCGGCGGAGGAAAGCAAGGTGGTTTTATTCTCGTTGGATGGCGGAGTACCAAAGCATATGCAGTCGAACTTAACCGCTGCCGACATCGCCTTGGAGGATGCGGCGTATCCTGATGAAAGTCCCACGATTGAAGCTTATTTCAATCAGTTATACCGGATGAACGGTGAAAAGGGTCTGGACACGAAAAATATTTTAGATTCTTGCGGAAAGTACACTTTTGAAACCATTGCGAAAGACTTTCATTTGATCGACTCCGATACCTACACCATTTATATTCCTACGGTTGAAAACGCAGAAGATTTGGAAGCGTTGAGAGAAGGAAAATATTCACGCGCTTTGATGCGGCGGCTCGGCCGAAGTGCGGTCAATGTGTATCGATGGGATTGGAAAAAACTAAATGAATCAGGAAAGCTGGAACGTTTGGATGAATACAGCGCCATTCTACGAGACCCGAATAACGACTACGATGAACAGTGCGGCTTAAAGCTGGATACGGAAACGGGCCTCGGATTATTCGAGTAAAAGAAGGGGCTTCGATGGCACTGCCACCAAAGCCCAAAGACTTAACATGTCTCACTTATTGTTTCAATCCACAGATTTCTCTGACAAAAGTAATATATCATAAATGTTTCCTTTCGTCAAATGAGAAAGAATAAAGTTTTGAACATTTCTCAATTATTAAAGAAAAAACTATTGACAAAAAGCGAAACTGGAGGCATACTGCATGTGGAGACGTCATTTCACAATTTTATAAAATGAAAGGAAGTGAGAAAGCTTGTCTGTAAAAATGGAGGTCTGGGGAGACCGGGCGTTATTTACGCGGCCCGAGATGAAAGTTGAACGGGTTTCATATGACGTTCCCACCCCCAGCGCAGCACGGGGAATACTCGAAGCGGTTTATTACCATCCTGGACTGGTCTGGCGAATAGACCGTATCTACGTGCTGAAGCCGATTCAATACCAGGACACAGCGCAGAAGCAAGAATCAAGTTTCATCCGATTCACCAATATACGCCGAAACGAAGTGGACGTCAAGGTATTGGCTTCCGATTTGCGCGGCGCGGCCCAGGGCGGCACAAAACCGCTGTATATCGCAACATCGGACAACATTCAGCAGCGCGCCGCCATGATGCTAAGGGATGTTCATTATGTGATCGAAGCGCATTTTGATATGACGGACAAAGCGAACCCCTCCGACAATCCGGGAAAATTCCAGGACATCATCAAGCGCCGTTTGAGAAGGGGACAATGCTTTACCCAGCCTTACTTAGGCTGTCGGGAATGTACGGCCCATTTCGGTTTGTGGGAAGGCGGGGAGATCGAAACTATTCAGGAAACCCGCGACCTGGGCTGGATGCTGTTTGATATGGATTATTCCAATCCCGCCAGCATCACACCCATGTTCTTCCGGGCGCAAATGGTCAACGGCATGGTGGATGTGGCGAATTGCGAGGTGGTTCGATGATCCTTCAAGCATTGAATCAGTATTTCGACACATTGGTGGAGGCTGGTACGCTGGAGCGTCCAGGATGGCAGCCGGTGAAGGTTTCCTATGCCTTGCAGATCGACGATGAAGGAAATTTGAAACGGGTTCTGCCCTTGCTTCACGAGGAAGAACGTGGAAAGAAAAAATTGTTGCTTCCCCAGGTCATGAATGTACCGGCCCAGGAAAAGCGCACCGTTGGCATCATTTCCAATTTTCTTTGCGATAATTCCACCTATTTCTTGGGGTTCGACAGCAAAGGCAAGCCGGAACGAACAGTAAAGTGTTTTCAGGCATGCAAGGATTTGCATGAAAAACTGCTGGGGCAGGTTAATTCTCCTGCGGCGCAGGCAGTCGTTCGTTTCTTTCAGAAATGGAACCCGGAAACCGGAAGAGACCATGAAAGCCTGAAATCTTGTCTGGAGGAAATTATGGCGGGAGCGAATCTGGTTTTTGACTATCAGAATCGCTTCGTGCATCAGTACCCGGAAATCCAGGAATGCTGGAATGCTGCTTATGTTGTTCCCATGGAAGGAGAAAAGCTGCGTTGCCTTGTGACGGGTGATTATGGTACTGTTGCTCGTCTGCATCCCAGCATTAAAGGCGTGACAGGCGGACAGCCCACGGGTACTTCGATTGTTACCTTCAATGCTCCCGCGTTTGAATCCTTTGGCCGGGACGGAGGCCAGGGTTACAACGCACCGGTCAGCGAAAAAGCGGCCTTTGCTTACACCGCTGCGTTGAATTACATGATCGCAGAAAAGGAGCATCATCTTCGCCTGAGCGATACCACGATTGTTTTCTGGGCGGAACATGGGGAGAATGCATATTCTGATGGTTTTATGGCGATGATGGGCGAGGATACCGGTATTTCAGAT
>CACYDX010000320.1 GCA_902773255.1 Oscillospiraceae bacterium | reverse complement strand
TTCGTTGTTTTTGTTCTCGTGATATCAACTGCCCGTCTGGTCACGAAACCGCTGCTGAAGTTTATTGATAATATCCGTCAGGAGAAAGCGCTTCCTGAAGAGGGAGCAGCTGAACTGCGCTTTCTTGCCCGGACTTACAATCAGGTCCATGAGCAGAATAAGAGACACAGTGAGCAGCTGAGATACGATGCCATGCATGATGCGCTCACGGGGCTTTTCAACCGCAGCGTTTTTGAAAAGCTCCGCTCACGTTTCGATGAGCGTGACAATTCTCTTCTCATCTTTGATCTTGACCGTTTCAAAGGGATAAACGATACCTACGGCCACGATGTTGGCGACAGGGCGTTGTGCTATGTGGCTGCGCTGCTGCAGGAGAGCTTCCGGGCCGAGGACTATGTCTGCAGGATCGGCGGTGATGAGTTCGTGGTGATCATGGTGCATACGAATTCCTCTATGCGTGATCTGGTGAAAAGTAAGGTGCAGCGGATCAATGAGCGCCTTCAGACTCCGGTGGACGGACTGCCGCCCATCACGCTTAGCGTCGGCGTGGCTTTTGGCGACAGGGAAGACCCGGGAAGCGATATCTACAAGGATGCCGATACCGCCCTTTACCGCACCAAGAGTGCGAGGCTCGGCGGCTGCGAGTTTTACTGACTGAAAAAATAAAAAGCTCCCGCCTGGGAGCGTCCATATACCTTTCTTAAAGGAGAAAACTGATATGATAACTGTCAATGCGTTGCAGCAGTTCGGCGCTGATACCGCTCAGGGACTCGGCCGCTGCATGAACAATGAGGCCTTCTATCTTCGCCTCGTCAATATGGGCCTGGATGACGCAAGCTTTTCAAAACTCGAAGAGGCTGTTAAAAACGGAGACAAAAAGACAGCTTTTGAGGCCGCACATGCTCTCAAGGGATTGCTGGGGAACCTTTCGCTCACACCGCTTTATACGCCTGTATCGGAGATGACGGAGCTGCTGCGGGCTGGTAAAGATGCTGATTATTCTTCAATGCTGGCTGAGATCATGAAAAAACGTGATGCCCTCATAGCGCTTCGGAACGATTGAGCAGATACGGGGTAAAGACATGAGATTTGCTTATTACGGTCCGCACTGCGGTCAGATTGACGGAGATTTCTTCGGGTGCATGACTTACGGTTTCCCTGATACTGACGTTTTCTCGGATGAGATCCGGTATTATCCGGATATGGAGGGAGAATGTCTTTACGGCAGTTATTCCGCCTGTCTTGGACTTGCCCGCTCGGTCGGCGGTCGCGCGAAAGCGGCTGTGGTTTTCACTAATAATAAAGGCGGGGAAAACGGATTCCTGAGGGATCTTTCAAAGATCCTTTCATGCCCCGTTGCCGGAGGAGGTGCTGCTGCAGGTGACGATCCTTCTGTTTTCAGCCTGCCTGTGAACGATGCGCAGGCAGGTATTCTCCTTATAACAGAACCGGATGTCAGCATTAAAGCGGAGTTTGAGAATATCCACAGGCATATAATTGGAGAATGCAAACTCGGTTTCACCGATCCGAGAATTCTTGATACCGTTAACGGAGAGGACGCTTCGGATTTCCTGCGTAAAGTCAAAGGTGAATACGGCTTTTCGGAAAACGATTTCGAACATATCACTTTCAGCACGCTTGAGGGGATAAATGCCCATCTCAATAAAAGCGATGGTGTAAATATACGTTCCGGCAGGGATCTTCAGCCAAAGATGATACTTCGCTATGCAGAAGCTGATGAAGTTCAGGAAAGGATAGAGCTCTTCTACAGCGAAAAGGATGCCATCCTATTCGGTTGTGCAGGTCTTAGGGGAATTATGGAACATAGCTTTGATGCAGCAGGTTTCGGCGGATTCCTTTTCGGAGAGATCTGTACGGTAAACGGTCATGCAGATTTCGGTAATCTGATGCTTTCAAGGCTGAGGATTGAAAGAATATAAAAAAACAAAACGGCTCCCTTCCGGGAGCCGTTAGTGTTTTTAAGGTTTTATTCAAACGCGTGGCATCTTACCGTGCAGCTTACGCCGTAGCATTCTATGGTAATAACAACGCCTGTCTGAAGGACGCCTACCTGATGGATATCACATTCGGAGCCGTCGGCGTTGGGAGTAAGCTCTATGATGCCATCCTGATCGACGCTCCATTTGTACGTCGGGTTCTCAACGGTGAGAGGATAAGCCTGAGCTCTGAGAGTTATATCGCCGTCTTCACCATCTTTCAGCTTCATGGTGAAGTCCGAATCCGTTAGGTCGTTGGTATAGAAGTAGACCTTGACGTTCTCTACGGAAGGCGTCGGTGTGGGCGGGGGAGTTGGCGCGCTTTCAACGAGCTGTGCGCTTTCCGATGCTACCGGCATTGTAAGAGAAGTTCTCGGGTTCGACGCGATATCCTGCGCTGTGAGCCCTGTAGACACCATTACGACTACTGATAGGATAACAGCCACAACCAGGACCAGACCGAAAAGCAGCTGCCATCTTGAGTTTGTGGCAGCTCTTGCGCTTGCCTCCGTGCCTTGCACGGTGCTTGGCGTGGTCGAGGGAGTCCTTGTGCTCTGGCTCACCCTGCGTGTCCCGCAATTCGGGCAGCGGCTGCGCAGAGCGGAAAAACTCTCACCGCAGCGGCGGCACTTTACTTCGGGAAGTATAGCCATTTGTTTTAGACCTCCATATATATAAATGATCATTTTGAACAAAATACATCATCTATCTTTGTCAATTTACACCATATAGGGCTTTTTGTCAAGCTTGAGGCACAATATGTGCCGTTTCAGCGCCTGAACAGCGCTATTTTTATCTTGTTATCCGCGTTCTTAAAGGATATAATTATTTAAGTTATACAAAATGGTTTCAATATAACTTAAATGTTCAGTTAAGGGGACCCAGATGGACGAGAGAGAGAAGATACGGATACTGGTGGAAGAGCTTAATGCTGCCTCTGAAGCGTATTATGGCGGCCGTGATGAGATAATGAGCAACTTCGAGTGGGATGCGAAGTTCGATGAGCTCCAGAGTCTTGAAGATCTTACAGGCTATATCCTGCCCGATAGTCCTACCCGCAGGGTGAGCGACGCTGAGGAGCAGACCGGAGGCCAGAAGGAGCCTCATGAATATCCTGCACTTTCACTTGCCAAGACCAAAAAGGTGGAGGACCTGCAGAAATGGGCGGGATCACTGCCGATATGGCTCAGCTGGAAGCTCGACGGACTTACCCTCGTAATAACATATGATAACGGCAGCCTTACAAAGATCCTAACCAGAGGCAATGGTACTGTGGGAACGAATATCACGTATATGAAAGATGTTATACGTGGATTCCCGAAGAAGATAGACTATAAAGGCCATCTTGTTGTACGCGGTGAGGCCACCATATCCTATACGGATTTTGAAGCAATAAACGATGCGTCCGATGACGTGGACGAGAAGTTTGCCAATCCCCGCAACCTTGCCTCCGGAACGCTCGCACTCGATGCTAAGAATCTGGACAAGGTGGCCGAGAGAAGGCTTTGCTTCAATGCATTCACACTTGTCCATACGGACGAGGAACTGGTCTCATGGGGTGCCCGTATGGATCTTCTTGATAAAATGGGCTTTACCACCGTCGAAAGAGAACTGACGGATGCCGCCGGCCTTCCCGATGTCATAGTCAGATGGACTGAGAAGGTCGAAAGCGGAAAGATGGACATTCCGGTTGACGGCCTTGTTATAACTTATGATGATACTGATTATGCTTCCACAGGGAGCGTCACCGGCCACCATGCAACGAGGGCGGGCTATGCTTTCAAATGGCAGGACAGCTCCGCAGTATCAACTCTTGATCATGTGGAGTGGTCCTGCGCAGCTTCCGCTATTACTCCTGTTGCCGTATTTGAGCCGGTTAAGCTTGAAGGCACTACTGTATCCAGAGCCTCACTCGTCAATATCAGCGAGATGGAGAGACTGGGCATAGGCGAGAACGGGAAAACAAAACTGCAGATTATAAAAGCGAATAAGATAATCCCCAAGTGCGTTGCTGTTATAAGCAAAGAAGGCACATTTACCATCCCGGATAAATGTCCTGTCTGCGGTGCGGATACTGCCGTCACAGAGAGCCGCAGCGGCACGAGGACTTTAAAATGTCTGAATTCGAAATGCCCGGCAAAGGATCTGAAGAAGTTTGCCCGTTTTGTGGGCAGGGATGGAATGGATATAGACGGCCTTTCGATAGAGACTCTCCGCGATTTTGTCAATGAGCACTTTATATCCGACTTTGCGGATATATTCAGGCTTTCGGAACACCTGGAGCGTATTGAGACCATGGATGGCTACGGGAAAAAGTCTGCGGATAATCTGGTGAAAGCCATAGAGAGAAGCAGAAGGACACATCCGGTAAAGCTCATAGTTGCACTGTGCATTCCGCTTATTGGTGCCGATGCAGCAAAGCGCATGATTTCCGCTTGCGGCTGGGAGGGGTTCTGCGCAAGGCTTGAGGCCGGAACGGGCTTCGAGGACATAGATGGTATCGGCGCAGAAAGATCCGGCGCAGTGATCAGCTGGTATGCTGATGAATCCAACCGGCTGGTGTTTGAAAAACTCATGCAGGAACTGGATGTCGAGAAGGTCGCTCCCAAAGCTGCTGCCGGAGGCAGCTGTGCCGGAAAGGTCTTCGTTATAACAGGGGATGTGGCTGTGTTCAGAAACCGCGATGAGTTCAGGGCATATGTGGAATCACAGGGCGGGAAAGTGACCGGCAGTGTTTCAAAGAAGACTGACTATCTTGTTAACAACGATCTTTCATCTGTCTCGTCAAAGAATCTCAAAGCCGCTGAACTGGGAATACCCGTTATTTCAGAAGAGGATTTCATCTCTCGGTTCGGAAGACCATAAAAAGCAAATGAGCCCGCTCCCTTTTGGGGCGGGCTCATTTAGCCTTTTGATTATTTTCCTATCATTATATGCAGAACTTCTATATCTGTTGAAGCCATGCCTACTTTTCCCATCCTGCCTATGTTGCGTATGGTCTGTTCGGCGTTGCTGCCCATAAGACCTTCGCCCGGAAGGAAGAATTCGTTGTTTTTTACGAGGTCGTAGGCGAAGAAAGCGTTGTCCACCGCGGCTCGGATCTTGGTGGCGCATGAGGGTTTTGCCCCGTCGCATACCATTCCGCCCAGGGTGCAGATGGAATTTTCTATTATGCCGCCTATCGCTCTTCGGCTTGCTCCTTCAAGATAAGCTATACCGCATACCGAGGCGGTGGCCGCGCTTGTTGCCCCGCAGTAGCAGGAGAGATTGCCTATGAATCTTTTCTGATGGATGGAGATAAGGTTGGCAAGAGCCAGCGCTCTGAGCACCTTATCATGATCGGGTTTGTTTCTCTTTTCATAAACGGCTATCGGAAGGGTGATGGTGATCCCTTGGTTGCCGCTTCCTGAGTTTATAACAGCGGGAAGCGAGCAGCCGCTCATTCTGGCGTCAGATCCTGCAGCGGCTCTTGCTGCGGCTTCTATCCTGAGAGAGTCGCCTGTCTGCATGTATATGCTGCCGGCGTTAACTCCCCAGTTGCCCTCGAGGCCTTCTTCGGCAAGCTTGCAGTTGCATTCCAGCTGGCGTTCGAGAACATCGCGGATATCATCCAGATCACAGGTGCTTGAAAACTCGAATATACCGCAAAGATCTATAAGGTTTTTGTCACCGTATGATTCAACAACGAGATCCGGTTGTTCGAATATGATCTCTCCGTTTTTTATGATCTTTGAGATGTGGTCATGGTTGGTCTTGAGTTCAACTTCTGCTGTCTCGCCGCATGCTTTGAGAGAGCATCTGATAAAGAGATTCTCCTCGCCGTCCTCCAGACTGGTAAGAACAGGCTTTGTTTTAAGAAACTCAGCTGTGGCTGCCCTGTCCTCATCTGTAACGCCCTTGAGGACTTCCAGTTGCCCGTCGGCATTGCCGCCGATTATGCCGAGAACTGCGGCGGCTTCTATCCCCTTCATCCCTCCGGAATTGGGAACGGTGACACCTTTAACGTTTTTGATTATATTGCCGCTGCAGCGCACCTCAACTGCCTCCGGCATCCTGCCGAGCACTTCTCTGGCCTTCGCGGCGCAGAGAGCGATGGCGATGGGTTCTGTGCAGCCTAAAGCGGGGATGAGTTCGTGGCGCAGTATCGTTACGTAGTTTTCGTAAAGCTGTTTATCCATGAAGCTTCCTCCGTTGCATCCTGAATAAGATCAGGCGGCTCCCATTATACCCTGCAGCTTCTTGAGAGCTGACTTGTGGGCGCGTTTTATCACGCTGTAGGGGAGGGACATCATCTCCGATATCTCCTGCAGCGTGTTGCCTTCATAATAATGCAGAACGATTATATCCCTGTCTCTTTCGGGGATCTGCCGCAGTGCATCGGCCAGTCGGTCGAGCGTATCAGCTTTTATCATCTGCTCCTCGAGATCATCTTCAACGGGGATATCCTCCGTGAGCTCCGAACTCACGCGGTGTGTTCTGTAAAAGTCTATAACGGTGTTTCTGGTGGTGGTATAGATGTATGACGAAATGCCGGGGCCCCGTTCCGGATCATAGTGCTCCATCGCCTTGCGGAACACCTCGCTCGTAAGGTCCTCAGCATCCTCGGAAACGCCGACATGGCCTATGATATAACCATAGACCTTGTCGTGATATTGTCTGTATACCGAGTCAAAGTATTCCGAATCTGTCATCGGCTTTTACCTGACTGCTTTTTTGCTCGTTCGCTCCGACACCGCCTGCCGCCATAGCAAGACCGTCATCTGCAAGCGATATCACAGCTTTGCCGGAGTACCTCTCCAGTGTTTCATCGATCACGCTCTGCAGTGCAGAACTTCGCTCGAAACGCTGGAAATCAAAAAGCGTCTTCAGACTTTTTTCCAGCATCCGATCTCCTCCTCAAGACGAAGTGCGAACCCATACGGATCAGCCGGATCACAAATCTCAGCTATCTCAGAAAAGTGAAGCAGCGTTTCATGTATTTTCCCGGCAAGGCTCTTGAGCTGCTCCTGCCTGTCCGCATTTTCATCAATATAATTCTCAAGTCTGCCGCCTGTGTAACTTTTACCCTTTATTCCCAGAAAAAGTTCTTCCATACCGGGATCGAACCTTCCGAATGCGGCAAATATTCCGGCGGCGTCTGCCACAAGCTCGTCCCATACGGCGTCCTTTTTATCCGGATGGAGCCTGCGGCAAATAAAATGTGTGCATTCATGTGTTTTGCGGATGATATCTGAAAGCCTGAGCCATTCATCATCCGGAAAACCGGCTTTTTCTGCACTAACCGCGCTGTAAGGCCCCCACGAGAGTACTACCAGCGCATCTTTGAAATTCTTCCTGTCTGAAGTGAAACGGGCGAATTCCGAGTCCCAGTCGGCATCAGGCCCGTTCTTTTCAAGAAACTCCTTCTCATGGGCACGGATCTTCGTCCAGTTGATAACGCCGTCGAGAATGGAGGCTCCCTGCGTCGCAGGGATTTCTTTTGGTACACACCGGTGGGCAACGATCTGCAGGAAAAGCTCGAAATCCGCTCTGTCATGCAGCGTGATAACTGTAACAGGGCCTGCCGGAGTATCTTCCTCTGTAAGCAGATCATTCTCACTGCATCTGAAATGAGTGAGCGATCTGATTTCCGGCGGCTCTCCGCATTCCACTATCTTTTTATACGCACGGGCGCCTTCCGGACCGGGTTCAAGATAAAGCTGCGGATAGACACCGGCAAGTTTTTCTATCACTTCCGCGCCGCGGATATCTCTGTTTTCTGCGATCATAGCACCATCGATGT
>CACYDX010000319.1 GCA_902773255.1 Oscillospiraceae bacterium | reverse complement strand
GCTGTTTTCCAGATAGGACATAATGCCGTATTCCAGGGCAAAGAGTCCCAGATAGAGGAAGAGATACAGGAAGATGCGGCCCATGACGCGCATATCGTCAAGGAACGTATCGAAATCCAGAAAGTACAGGAGAAACATGCCCAGGTAGAAATACGTCATCAGCTGGGTATTCACCGTACCGGCAGTGCTCAGATCAAGGTCACTGATGCCGACAAAAACCGCGGCATAGGTGACGAGGCGCATGGAAGATGAGAACAGGATCGAGGAACCGATAAGCGAAAGGAGTGTTTCCGGAAGAAAAGGGAAAAGGCGCAGGTCGGTTTTCGGCTCCGCGCGCATGGCATAGCGGATCAGGTTGTTGTTGGTCATGACCTCCCGCCGCACACCGTTCTTTGTTCCGTAGATCAGGCAGTAGATGAGGAAAAACAGCAGAAGGAGAAACAGACAGCCGCCCGCAAGCATAACGACAAGGGATCCGAAAAAGCTCTCTTCATAGCGGGAACAGGCGGCGGAAGAGTCACGCCACAGCTGGCGGAAATCAATATCGAGCCCTAAGCTTAAACGGATCAGATCTTCGATATCCGCCTGGAAAGACTGCACTTCGCTCAGCATAACGGCGCGCACTTCCTCCGAAAGCTCCGGTTCATCGAGCGCACCGGCGTAGCTGTGTATGTCGTCCAGAACAGGCGTCTGACCGTGGATGTCGATCCTTGCTTCGTGCGTCTGGTGGGAGGTATAATCGGAATATGTGACGGAAACGATATCGGGATCGTTGATATCTAACGAAACAAGATAGGATAGGCGTCCGCCGTTCAGCCAGTGATGGACCGAAAAATCGACGTTATAGGGGAAGGAATCATCGGAATCCACCTTGATAGTGACAAGCTTGGCATTTCCTTCCATCTGATAGATCTCCATGCGGGTAATGGTGCCGCTCGGAGAAAGGGTAATACTGCCGTCTTCGCGGATCTTTGCCATCATTTCTGTCAGAGCCCCGGGAGCATCGGCCATGCCGTTGCCGCTGAAGCGGCGGTATGCCAGCACGCCGTAGATAAGACAGCCCAGCATCCCCGCGATCAGAAAGCCCAAGATGATCCGGAAAGGCAGGGACCCCATCATATTGAAGAACCAGACAGTGATCCCCCGCCTGTTTTTTTCAGGGAGATCTTCCGGATAGGAAGCGATGCCTTCGCAGTACGGCTGATAGTCTTCCCCGCAGTATAAAGAGATCTTTCTGCGGATCCGGGCACCGGGCTTAAGATACCCCGACTCCATCAGCTTGTAGAACAACGGCAGTATTCTGAGAGAGCGGGCGAATTTCGAGCGGCTGAAGCCGCGCTTCATACGCTCCTCATACAGATATCTGTTGTAAGAAGTGCGGCTGACGGCTTTGTGATAGCTCTTTTTTCTCCCGGCACGGGATGGGACTTTGTTTTCGGCTTTGCTGCTGCTCATTCTCCGTTCTCCCGGCAGTGCGGAGAAGTTTCCCCGCATGAAGTAGGTTTATTATATTTCACTTTCACGAAGATGTCTATAGGCGGCTTCTGCTTCTTTCTTTGGGCGCGTTTACTTTCCCGGCAGATCCCGTATTCTTTATACATCTTCAGGCGGCAGCGATAATTCATTGTTTCTTGGCTTTTTGATCAAACAGTGCTAATATGATCACGAAAAGGAGTTCTTCATCATGCGTACCATCAAATCCGTTTACAAGATAGGCCAGGGGCCTTCCAGTTCCCACACCGTCGGACCCTTCCGGGCTGCCAAATGGTTCAGAGACCGGCATCCCGGCGCGGACTTATTCGACGTCACGCTCTATGGCTCGCTTGCCTTCACCGGCAAAGGCCACGGCACCGAAAAGGCGATCCTCCGCATCCTGCCGGATGCCGCTGTTCATTTCGACCTCACGGCTAAAGACCTGCCGCACCCGAACACCATGCTGTTCCGGGCATTCACAAACGGCGAACTTATGGAAGCCCGCCGCATCTTCAGTGTCGGCGGCGGCTCTATCCGCATCGAAGGCGAGTATGGTGAGGAAGATCCCGAGCTTTATCCGCAGAAGACATTCGGCGAGATCCTTTATGACTGCTTTCAGGAAGGGATAAGCCTGAAAGAGTTTGTATACCGTGCGGAAGGTCCGTCCCTCACCCCGTATCTTTCCACTGTCTGGGCCGCCATGAAGGAATCCGTGGAGAGAGGACTTGCCGCGGAAGGTGAGCTTCCCGGCGGTCTTCACAATCACCGAGTAGCCAAAACGCTCTACAGCTCGCGCGTCTACAACGAGAGTCCCGACGTTACCATGAACCGCATGATCGCCGCATACGCCTACGCGGTCAGCGAGGAAAACGCTGCCGAAGGCGTAGTGGTCACGGCCCCGACCTGCGGCAGCTGCGGCGTCCTGCCCGCGCTCCTGTACTATATGCAGTTCGACAAGGGCTTCCCCGAGAATGAGATCCTGGATGCGCTGGCGGTCGCGGGCCTCATCGGCAATGTGATCCGCACGAATGCCAGCGTATCCGGCGCCGAATGCGGCTGCCAGGCTGAGATCGGCAGTGCCGGTTCCATGG
>CACYDX010000318.1 GCA_902773255.1 Oscillospiraceae bacterium | reverse complement strand
ATTGCCTGATATCTCAGGTGTGTGTTATATTTTTCTCGGGTAGATTAATTAATAATTGGATTCATTTCATGGCTGTTATTAACCATGCTATGTAAAAGCTCATTGATGGATTCGGGAAAGAAAATGGTGAATGATTTCGGCGAAGACGGACTGATCTCAATAATTGTGCCTGTGTATAATTGTTTGGATTATGTCAGACGGTGTATAGATTCTATTCTTGTACAGACATATTCAAGATTCGAACTGATAATCGTTTTTAATGAATTATCGGAAGAATCATGCGGTATATGTGAGCAGTACGCGGCTAAGGACGAGAGGATAAGACTTTTCAGGATAGTTTGTAAGGGCGTATCCGGTGCCCGGAATTTCGGATTGGAAAAAGCAAACGGAGAATATGTTGCCTTTATTGATTCTGATGACCGCATTGAACCGGACTATCTTGAAAAACTCCTTAATGCCATTCACAGGAGCAACTTTGAAATATCCATGTGCAATTATGCTGTCATAAGCGGAAACGAAAAGACTGTCTGTGACTGCCTTAGTAGATTTGGAGATAAAGTTCCTTATAACAGACTGCTTAAGGATTCCCTGTACTGCAGATCAGGGTTTTACTGTTGGGGCATGCTGTGGCGGAGAGAAGCAATAGTTCAGGGGTTTCGTTATTTCAGGTTTTCCGAAGATGCGATGTTTGTTTTTATGAATTTGGCCGGGAGGACCGGTTATATTGCTGTTGTCAACGAGCCTCTTTATCAATACGTAAGACACGATGGGAGTATTACAGCCAGAAAAGACGCAAGGGAATTCTTTGATGCTTTGAGAGTGGCAAAGGGTATAGTCCGCATGTCGGAGAACGTCTGCAGGCAACATTTGAAGCCTTCATATTCATTCTTGATAAATACTGCTTTTTTTGCTTATCTTTCCGACAAGACCGGTGATGACAGATTTGCGGAAAAATATGATGATCTCTGCGTTAAACTGATAAAAAAGTACCGGACAAAGGTGATTTTGGATTTAGGTTCCACGATGAAGACTAAGTGTGCATGCCTTTTGTCTTTGGTATCAATGAGGCTCGTCAGGTTTGTTTATTCAAGGATGAAGTAAACTATAATCTTCAAGTTGTGCCTTTGTTCCTTCTATGCCGCAGAACATCAGGATATCAAGAATCGAAAGCGCGGGGACAAAGGAATCACCGAACTGTGGATATTCATTTAGATCAGATCTGATGAAAGACAGCCTGATCCCGTTGTCCTCAAAGTGTTCTTTGTGATACAGATCAGTTCCGCCGATTGGATTCACATATTCGGTTGCCCCTAAGATCCTGCATATTTCTATTATCTTATCCTCACCTTTGAGACTGTTGTTCTTATCGATCTGAGAAGAAACCAGGATTTCTGTCCTGATATCAAGAGTTCCGCAGACCATGGCGATCTGTTCTGTCAGATATCCGGCTAGATTCGAGCTGGATATATAAAGCCACTTTTCTGAGAGAGGTTCTATTTCGGAAAGAAAAGGAGCCTTCAAATAAGTCTCGTGCAAGATCCGGCTGTTACGACGCGTGAACAGCGTATTTAGGTCAACGGATATCTCGTTGATCTTCTTGTTCTGGCTGGCTCCGAGAAGGGGAAGATTATAGAACTTCAATTTCTTCGACAATATGCGGTTGCGGTTTATCCAGCCTCTGTTGATGTAGTTGACGTCATCGAAAACGACAAACC
Source organism: Oscillospiraceae bacterium (assembly GCA_902773255.1). Taxonomy (GTDB): domain Bacteria; phylum Bacillota; class Clostridia; order Oscillospirales; family Oscillospiraceae; genus Limivicinus. Next base: position 727 of record CACYDX010000318.1, on the reverse strand, counting down.
GGTCAACAGTATTTATCAGCTGCCAATAGCCGATATAAGGGAAAAAATAAGGCTGCATGATCGCTATCTTCATGGCAGTTATCATTTATACACATATGTAGTGTATTCATAGAGGCCATAGTCATTCCTGATGATGTATTTGCGAGTAAGCTCCTTAGTCAGATATCTGCTTAATTCGCTTAGCGGAAGATGGAAAAGGTCATTCCTTTCCCAGTCAACATCCTTGGACATGACATTGAAAGCAATGCCATTACTGCACAGCTCAAACGCTGTTTTAATAAATGACTCAAAATATGTTTTCATTTCTTCGTAAGAAAGACTGCATTTTTCCGTAAACACGCCGTTCATTATGATGTAGTCAGGTTTACAGGTGAGAGAAGAGAGATCATCTTTTAAGATGTCCATTTTTATAAAGGAGACATCCGGATATTTGCGGCGGCATTCACTGACGAAGATGTCAGAAATATCAACTCCGAAATAATCGTGTGTGAAACCGGAGGTTTTCATGTATTCGTACATGTGCCCGAGACCGCACCCCAGATCCATAACGGAATAACGTGAACCGGGATCTGCTTTATCATCGAATCTGATAATATCCAGCATTATGCGGTATCTCTTCCTGGCATCGGATTCATTAGGCCAGTCGACACCTTTACAGTTATCTCCGTTTTTCATATAGCAGGTCTCATAATGTTTTGCTATATCAAGATATCTGTTATTCACGCAT
>CACYDX010000317.1 GCA_902773255.1 Oscillospiraceae bacterium | reverse complement strand
CGTGAGACAGTTTAGATCGACATTTTCGAGATAGAGATATACAGTACCTGCAACATTGCCTGTATTGATGACTATCTGGCCGTCATCGAGCTTTCCCGTCATGTGGTAATCGCCCTCGGCGTTTATGGTTATGACGTTGCTGTTTATCACCACGCCTGAACCGGAATACTTAGCGGATTTTCCCGTAAGCTCTATCACTTCCGACGCAGCGACGGTCTCTATTCCCGGAGCGGCCTCTGAACCGCAGCCGGCAAAGAGGGAAATGACCATGAATGTAACTATAATGACTGCAATGAATTTCTTCATTCGGATTTCCTCAATTCATTATGATTTTCCGTGCGGCACCGTTTTGTCAAAAAGCGCTGAAAAGCAGCATCGACAGAAAAGTACGATATATAATAAACCATATTTTCCTTAAATTCAACTTAAACTGCCGCCACTTGCCGAATTATACGCATATTGATATAATTTATTTACACTCTTTTAATGAAGAAACAGGACGGAATGAACTGTATGAGAACAGTTGCTGTGATAGGCGGAGGGGCCTCAGGGATGATGGCGGCCCTGACAGCCGCTGAAAACAAAGATAATAAGGTGCTTCTTTTCGAGCGGCAGCAGAGAGTCGGCAGGAAGCTGCTGGCGACCGGCAACGGCCGCTGCAATCTCAGCAATACGGAACTCTCACCGGAAAACTATCACGGCAGCGATCCGGGATTTGCCGAATATGCCCTGAGCGGATTCACTCCGGAGAGAACTCGTGAATTTTTCAAAATGCTGGGGTTGCTTACCGTTGTTGAACCGGGCGGAAGAGTATACCCGCTTTCCGATTCCGCCAACAGCGTCGTGGATATAATGCGCTTTGCCTGTGCGGAGGCAGGGGTGGAGATCATCACTTCATGCCCTGTCAGCGCCGTAAAAAAGCAAGGGGAGCGCTTTCTGCTTTCAGCCGGGGAAAGAGCATATATGGCGGATAAGGTTGTCGTGGCCTGCGGAGGGATCGCCGGCGGGAAGCTTGGCGGAGTAAGGGATGGATATGATCTGCTGGCTTCTCTGGGCCACAGCAGAACTTCACTTATGCCGGCGCTGGTGCAGGTGACCGCCGATCACGAATATCCGAGAGCCCTGAAGGGAGTAAGGGCAGATGCGAGACTCAGGATATTTTCAGAGGGCAGACAGGCGGCCGAAAGCAGAGGAGAGCTCCAGTTCACCGAAAAGGGAATATCCGGCCCGGTGACCTTCGAGGTCTCCAGGGCGGTAGCTTCTCTCGGTGAGAAAAAGGGAACTGCGCGTATCGACTTTCTGGCAGACTATAAGCCTGATGAGGTTTTCTCGATGCTCAAAGCCAAGGTTGCTGCTTACAGCTCGCTGCCCTGCGAGGAGCTCTTTACGGGCCTTGTCCATAACAGGCTTGGAAAGATGCTTGTGAAATACAGCGGACTTGGCGGCGGAAGGACCATGGCGGAGCTTTCGGAAGAGGAGCTGGAGACTGCGGCCGGAGCTGCAAAGGATTTCCGCCTGCAGATAAGAGGCACGGAAGGCTTCGATAATGCCCAGGTGACGGCAGGAGGAATAAAGACCTCGGAATTTGATCCGCATACGCTGGAAAGCCGTATCGTGCCCGGATTGTTCGCATGCGGCGAGGTGCTTGACATAGACGGAGACTGCGGAGGATACAATCTGCAGTGGGCCTGGGCGAGCGGAAGGCTTGCCGGGAGGCTCGGCGGATGATACAGATAAGGAATATCCGGCTTGGGCCCGGAGAGGACGAAAGTCTGCTGAAAAAGCTGGCCGCCGAGAAAGCAGGAACAGCAGTAAGCAATATCTCTGATATCAGGATCCTGAAAAAGTCTCTGGATGCAAGAAAAAAGAGCGACATACACTATGTTTATTCAGTCGCCGCGGAATTAAAAGGCGGCGAAGGGAAGATACTGAAAAAAGCGCGCATAGAGGTAAGCGATTATCAGAAGAAAGAGTATGTTATCGGAAAATACCCCGAAAAGGCGCCGAGGCCGGTAATCGCAGGATTCGGGCCGGCCGGCATGTTTGCGGCGCTTGTCCTTGCCAGGGCGGGGGCGAGACCCATTGTCCTCGAGCGCGGATATGCAGCTTCAGAGAGAAAAAAGGCTGTGGATGAATTCAGAAACGGCGGAAAACTCGATGAGAGGGCCAATGTTCAGTTCGGGGAAGGCGGCGCCGGTACTTTTTCCGACGGGAAGCTGAACACCGGGATAAACGATGAACGGCTTTTCTGGGTCCTCGAACAGTTCCATGCCCACGGTGCCCCGGAAAGTGTGATATATGACGCAAAACCGCACATTGGGACAGACATCCTGATCGATGTGGTCCGGAATTTCAGAAAAGAAATAATCTCCCTCGGAGGGGAGATACGTTTTGAAAACAGACTTGACGGACTGATCATGAAAAACGGCAGTCTCTGCGGCGTAAAAGTAAACTGCCCGAACGGAACATATGAGCTCCCGTGCGAAAATCTTATCCTTGCGATAGGCCATTCCGCGAGGGACACCTTCGAGATGCTGAACGTAAGCGGGATACCGATGGAGCAGAAGCCTTTTTCCATGGGTGTGAGGATAGAGCACAGGCAGAGCGATATAAACACCGCACAGTACGGCGAAACAGACTTTGACCTGCCGCCCGCCGATTATTCCCTGAACGTCCACCTTGCTGACGGCACCAGTGCCTAT
>CACYDX010000316.1 GCA_902773255.1 Oscillospiraceae bacterium | reverse complement strand
GAGGAAGTTGACCATCTGGTTGCAGAGGGTGCTCAGATGGCTCGCCGGGGCGGAGTTGATCTTGCCCGGGATGCCGAGACCCTGCTGGATCAGCTGCTTGAGGCTCCAGCCGGCGCAGTAGCCGGTGAGCATCGACAGATCGTGCAGGTGGATGTCGCAGTTGCGGTGCGCGTCGCCGATCTCCTGGTCATAGACCTCGGTCAGCCAGTAGTTGGCGGTGATGGCTCCGGAGTTGGACAGGATCAGTCCGCCGACGGAGTATGTTACCGTGGAATTCTCCTTTACGCGCCAGTCCTCTATCTTGAGGTACTGCTCGACAGTAGACTTGTAGTCCAGATATGCCGATTTCGCATTGCGCAGCTTCTCTCTCTGCTTGCGGTAAAGGATATAGGACTTTGCAACAGTCTCATATCCGCCGCGGGAGAGCACCGCCTCAACGCTGTCCTGGATATCTTCAACGGCGATCTTCTCGTCCTTGATCTTCGGCAGATAGTCCGCAGATACCTTCAGCGCCAGAAAATCGATTATGTCCTCATTATAATCGGTGCTGGTGGCATCGAAGGCTTTCTTTATTGCATTGCCGATCTTGCTGATATCGAATTCAACAACTTTTCCGTCTCTTTTGATTACCTGATACATCTTTTTCATCCTCCGTCACATATACATTTATATTTATACGCCTCTCACCTGTACCGACGGCACGAACCGCGCCACCGCATCGGCCAGGGCATGCATTTCCTTTTCATCGAAGGCCGAAAGGCCGTCTATAGCGATAACGTCTCCGGAATCCTTGAACTGCTGCAGGTAGTATTCCTTCGCTCCGGCTATCCATTCCGCCGCTTTCAGCAGCGACTCCTCCGTATGGATCCCTTTCACCACCGTGGTCCTGAACTCATAATCTATCCCGCAGTTCATGAGGAACTCCCTGCTCCTCTCAACAGGGGCGATGTCGAAATCCTTCAGTCCTATGGTTTCGGCATATCTTTCGGGACAGTTCTTTATGTCCATCGCCACTCTGTCGACAAGGCCCGCCTTTACTATGCTCTCGAGCATATCGGGGAACGATCCGTTGGTATCGAGCTTTATTCTGAAGCCAAGAGCCTTCACCTTTTCGAGGAAAGCCGGGATCTCCTTATGTATCAGCGGCTCGCCGCCCGTCACGGCCACACCGTCCAGTATCCCCGTCCTTTTTTTCAGGAAGGCCAGCACCTGCTCCTCGTCGGTATCGTGAGCCAGTCTCTCAGGGATCACGAGCGGTGCGTTATGGCAGAAGGGACACCTGAAATTGCATCCGCCGGTGAACACCGTGCAGGCAACTCTGCCCGGATAATCCAGAAGCGTCAGTTTTTGAAGCCCGGAAATGAACATCGCGTTATCCTCCATTATTTGCTTAGTAATAATAAGACCTGAAAATTCGGAAGTCAAGAGCAAAACACAAGATATTGAAAATTTTATCTCTATGTTACCGTTTTGAACACTAAATATAGTGGTATGCGGTTTTCACTGTTTCCATCTGAAACCATATGTAACTGTTAGTTTTCTGCAGTCCCGGCGCTTTTATCCGCGGCTCTTCTGCTGTATAATACGGGTAACGGGGTGGGTAAATGAAGGCAGAGCTTCACAGTCAGTTCTTTGTTACAGCCGAATCTCCCGAACTGGGATTCGGTCTGTTTTCGCCTGCCCATTTCATATGGCTCATCATATCGGCAGTGGTTATTGCTGCAGCCGGTATTCTATACAGGAAAGCAGCCGCGCCGGTCCGGCGCCGCATGCGCATCACTGCCGGCGCAACGATTCTTGCCGTCGAGCTGATCAAGACGGCCTTCCTCATATATGCGGGCGAATATGATATATACCGGCTTCCGCTCCACCTGTGCGGACTGGCAGTTTATCTTGAATTCATCCATTCGCTCAGGGACAGGCCTGCGGACGGGGTCTTTTCCCAGTTCCTTTACTCCTGCTGCATGCCCGGCGCCGTTTTCGCGCTCATTTTTCCCGACTGGACGGGCTATCCGCTTTTCAGCTTCATGACCTTCGCCGGCTTTATTCTCCATATGCTGGCAGTTCTTTACGTGGTCATGCAGCTGAGCGGAAAAGATATAGTTCCCGCCCTGCGCAGGCTTCCCGCCTGCATGTTCATACTGCTCCTGATCGCCGTCCCGGTATTCTTCTTTGACAGGCTCACGGATACCAACTATATGTTTCTGAACTGGCCGTCACCCGGCTCCCCGCTGGAGTGGTTCTCCTTCCTGGGCCGGCCGGGATACCTGCTCGGCTACATACCTCTCATGCTCGCCACCTGGTTGATACTTTACCTGCCCTTCATCCTGCGCGATAACCCCGGAGAAAAATGAGTGAAAACGCATAATTTGGTCAACTTAAACGATTACGATACCCATTTTTTGTTAGAATAAACATATTGACAGCAATATTGCCCGCGCCTATAATCTTAATGTATCCGAGTATGCCTTTCCGCATATACGGAACATATATTACGTAGCGTGTGCGGTTCTCCTGACTGATCTGCCGTACACAGCTTAAAAGAAGGAGGTTCAGTCTTTC
>CACYDX010000315.1 GCA_902773255.1 Oscillospiraceae bacterium | reverse complement strand
GCGAAGCAACGTTTGTCAAAATGGCTTAGGACTGATTATTGGAAGTTCTACGCCGAAATGCAGTATCGCGGGATAATACCGCGTGTCATATGCGAAAAGTACATGGGCAGCGGAGAACTGGCTCCTTTCGACTATAAAATATACTGCTTCAACGGTAAGCCGACCTATATCCTTGCCTGCGAAGAGAGAGAAACCGGTCATCCCAAATTCTATTTTTTTGATACTGAGTGGAATTTCTGTCGTATTACGCGCGACGGGCAGAAAGCTCCTGACGGTTTTTTTTTTCTTTTGCCAAAATGTCTCGACCAGATGCTTGCCTGCGCCGAAAAGCTTTCGTCGCCTTTCCCTTATGTGCGGGTCGATCTTTATGAGTTTGATGAAAAAGTCGTATTCGGCGAATTGACTTTCACGCCCTCCGGCGGTATGGATACAGCCAGGCTTCCGGAGGTTGATCAGATGTTTGGAAATCTGCTCTCTCTTGAAGTATCCGATATCGACAAGGATGATATTATCTATCACCAGTGCGAGAGTCTACCGATTTCTTGTGAGAATCATGTCATATAAATAATGTGTTCTCACATCGATTATTGAAAGAAATAAGGAGGCAGGGATCTTTGTTTCGATGGGGACGGATTGAGGAGGAATAACAGTTTTGATCGAACAGGAAAAAAGAACCTGGGCAGAGATCGATCTGGAAAACATCGTGCATAACTATCAGTCTATCCGGGCGCAGCTTCCCTCGTCCTGCCGCTTTCTCGGCGTTGTGAAAGCAAATGCATATGGGCATGGCGCTGTTCCGGTCGCGCAGGTGCTCCAGAGTCAAGGCGCGGATTATTTAGCCGTTTCCTGTCTGGACGAGGCCATGGAGCTGCGCGAGAACGGGATCGGCATGCCAATCCTCATCCTGGGTCATACTCCGGTCGAGTTCATGCGCACTCTGATAGAAAACGACATTACGCAGACTGTCACCAATCTTGCCAAAGCGGAGGAGTATTCCGCCGAACTCACGCGTTTCGGCGGCGAATTAAAGATCCACATTGCGCTTGACACCGGAATGTCTCGCCTGGGCTTCCTCTGCGCAAACGATTCCTTTGACAGCGGAGTGGAAAATGTTATTCGCGCATGCCGTCTCCCCGGACTTGTGCCTGAAGGCGTTTTTACACATTTTTCCGTTTCCGATGAACCCGGGGAGGATAATGAACGCTACACACGCGAGCAATTCCGCCTTTTCTGCGCGGTAATTGACGCTGTTCAGAGCAGGGGAGGGGTCACCTTTAAAATCCGCCACTGCGCCAATTCGGGAGCTGTTGTTCATTACCCTGAAATGGCCTTGGATATGGTGCGTCCCGGCCTGCTGCTCTACGGCTACGGTGACGACAGCGGGCGTTTTTCTCTAAAGCCCTGCATGCGATTTGTGACCAAGGTGACCACCATTAAGCTCTATCCGGCCGGAACCGATGTCAGCTATGGACGCCGCTTCACGACTGAACGTCCGACCAGGATGGGCGTGCTTGGCGTGGGCTATGCCGACGGGCTGCCTCGCCTTTGCTCCAACCGCTGTTCTTTCGCTGCCGGAGACGGTATTGCTCCGCAGCGCGGCAGTATCTGTATGGATCTTTGTATGATCGATCTGACGGACAGACCTGAGGTGAAGGTGGGAAGTGAAGTCGAGCTTTTCGGACCGAAGAGCAGCCTGACAGCGCTTTCCGACGCAGCGCATACCATTCCTTATGAGCTTATGTGCGCGGTCTCCAAGCGAGTCCCTCGCGTTTATAAGAGATTCTGAAAAAAACAGAAAAGCTGCCGCTGCAAGATTTGCAGCGGCAGCTTTTCTGTTTTATGCAAATTACACGGTGTGCCGAAAATTACTTGGCAAGGATCTTCTTCAGCCGGGCATACCGGGGGAGGGAATGCTCGAGCGGAAGCACGGGCTCTCCCTGGATCAGAGGCAAAACATAATCGATGAATTCCGGCTTCAGGCCGTTGCGCTCGTCGTTGATCCATTCCATCGGGACTTTTTTCTCAAAGTTGGCAACACTCTCGAGCGGAAGCAATTCGAAGCGGCAGACGTACTTTCCGTCGACGGTGTCACGGCGGAAAGCAACCATCTTTCCGGTCACGCCGTTTACGGCCTGCTCGACAGCTTCTTTTCCCGCGCCGAAAGCCTCGTCAATGTCAGTTTGAGAGGCAAGATGTGCTCCGCAGCGCTGGAGAAGGCTGAGCTCGATTCCGCGGACCTTCGCTCCCGTTCTTTCCTTGAGCATGGAAGCGAGCAGAGCCGCAAGGCCGCCCAGCTGTGCATGGCCGAAGCCGTCGGTAGCGGAGGTCTTTGCCTCGGAGACAAAGCTGCCGTCGGCGTAGTGAATTCCCTCGGAAACTGCGATAAAGACCTTTCCTTTTTCCTTATAGATCTTTTCGACATCGGCATAGAATTTATCAAGGTCAAAGTCATACTCAGGCAGATAAACCAGATCGGGACCGGAGCCGAAGGCGGAAGCCAGCGCGGCGCTTGCGGCCAGCCATCCCGCGTGGCGGCCCATGATCTCGACAACGGTG
>CACYDX010000314.1 GCA_902773255.1 Oscillospiraceae bacterium | reverse complement strand
TGCTCATCCATGTTTTCATTACGGATGTTTTGTTCTTGAATATGAAATGCTGCCAGGACTGGGTCCTCTCATCAACTTCGGGGAGATTCTTTATCCCCCACCATGATCTGTATTTTTCCGGAAACTCATCAAAGAGGTACCAGTCGAAATACTTTGACTCCTTGCCCTGGCAGGCGCCGACGGAATAATAATTCCCGTAGGCATTGAAATAGATACTGTCGGCTCCCGTATGAGAGAACACACCGTCGAGGATAACTTTGATCCCCGCCTCTTCCGCTTTCCGGCAGAGTTCAGTGAAGTCTTTATTGGTGCCGAGCACGGGATCGGCTTTCATGTAGTCCGAAGTATCATAGCGGTGATTGGACCGGGATTCAACAATGGGGTTCAGATATATGCAGCTTATCCCAAGATCCTTGAGATAAGGCAGCTTTCCGATTATCCCTTTGAAAGTGCCTCCATAGAAATCATCCGGGAAATACTCTTTCTCTCCCTTTCTAGGCTGCCAGGCCACGGGATCTGAGAGCCTTCTGTGGAGCCTCGGCTTCTGACCGAGTGACTTATGGTATTCTATGCCTTTTTCGGCGGTGCCGTCATTTGAGAAGGCAAACCTGTCAGGGAAGATCTGATACATCACGCTGTGCTTGAGCCAGTCCGGAGTTTCAAAGTCTGCATCGTAAACTGTGAGCCTGAAGCCTTCGGCCGAATAATCGAGCATGCGGCTTTTGTATCCGCTGTGGTCCGGGCAGAGCCAGCGCTCGCCGCGGCATGTCTCAAATCTGAAGGAATACCACATGGCCTCCGGCTCATCGGGAGCATTGAACTTAACATAGTAGCCATGCTCATTCGGGCTCATGGAGAGCTCTTTCATGCCCCTGTCATCCTTCAGGACAAGCACGGGATCGGCAACCATGCCGCTTGTCACTGATACAGTAAGACATACCTCCTCACCGCACTTCACCGCTCCGGCAGGCCAACGGAATCGGCTGTCCGCGCTGTTGTGCTCAAGCACGACTTTGTCAAGGCAATCGCTGCAGATGAGCAGTGAATAGAGGTCTTTATACTCTCTCGCAGAAGTATCGAAGCCAAAGTCTATCTCCATATCCGCATCCGTTATATGTTTCATAACGTCTTTATTATGGTAAAATGACAGGGCGTAGCGGAGAGTATTCTTCATCTCCTCGCCGTTATAGTTTGCAAATGAGAATCCGGTGCCCTCTCCGGTATATTCATTATAAGGTATTACAGTGTCCCGGAGTCCGCCTGTCTCGCGAACTATCGGCACAGTGCCGTATCTCATGGCGATCATCTGGCTTATGCCGCAAGGCTCGAAGCGCGAGGGCATGAGATAGTAATCGCTGCCGGCGTATATCTTGTGCGCCAGCTCATCGTTATAGCCGATATATGAGCATACTCTGCCCTTCCATCTGGCTTCCGCTCCGCGCATGAAGTCCTCGAACCTCGCATCTCCCGTACCCAGCAGCACAAACTGCATATCTGTACCTGACAGGAGATCGTCGAGTCCGTAGATAACAAGGTCAAAGCCTTTTTGCTCCGTCATCCTTGTCACCATGGAAATCACCGGAACATCCGGATCAACATTCAGTCCCAATTCCTCCTGCAGGGCTTTTTTGCAGAGAGCTTTGCCGGACCTGTCTGTTAAAGAATAGTTCGCAGCTATATGGGTATCGGTCTCCGGATTAAAAACATCATTGTCGATGCCGTTCACTATGCCCGAAAGCTGAGCGGCTCTTGCATTGAGGATGCCGTCGAGACCCTCGGCGTAATAGGGCTGCTTTATTTCCTCGGCATAGCTCGGGGAGACGGTGTTAATCCTGTCTGTAAATACACAGCCTGCCTTGAGGAAATCGGCGCAGCCGTACAATTCCATAAATTCAGGCGTAAAGTAACGGCCATCTATCCCCAACAGATCCTGCACGAAATTAAAGCTATACTTCCCCTGGAAAGCAATATTGTGTATGGTGAGGAGGAATTTCATCCTCTCCTGCATGCTGCCCTTATACTGTGTACGAGCGAGCATGGGGATCATAGCTGTGTGCCAGTCGTTGCAATGGAGCACCTCAGGAATGAAATCAAGACAAGGCAGCGCATCGAGCACCGCTCTGCAGAAATAGGCGTACTGCTCTCCTTCCGCGTCTCCTCCTAAATAGATCGCATTACCGAAATACTTTTCACTGTCTATCAGATAAACTATCGTGCCGTTCAGATCGAGTTTTTCAAGTCCCACGTATTCCCTTCTCCAGCCGAGGTCAGAATAGAAGGACAGCATGTGCTCAACCTGCTCGCCGTACTTATCCTTTATTTTTTTGTGGTAAGGCAGTATAACTCTCGCGTCGATACCGAGCTTAGCAAGAGATTTCGGCAGCGTGCCGATAACGTCCGCAAGGCCTCCTGTCTTTGCAAGAGGAGCGCATTCTGCCCCTACAAGAAGGACGTTCGGGAGCCCGCGGCATTCATAAGTGTTTCTCATGTGTATTGTCATATATGGACTGCTCCTCATAGTTGATAGCTTTTATCCATTTGAGTATTATACAGTCAAAACCGCAAAATATAAAGAATTTTTTTCGCACAGACCATATATATTGTGTATGGCGCTAATAATTATATGGATATATTATCCTTGCTTTATGCTCCCAAACTAATTATAATTGGGTTTCAGTATAGAACCGAGGTAAAAAATGAAAAAAACCACCAATATACTAAGTATAATTCTTGTCATTGCCGCACTGGCTATCCTCGTTTTCGGAAGATACGGCCAGCCTGTCATCAGGCCTGTGGTGACTGTTTATGTAACACAGGAGATATCAGCGACACCCGTTTCCCCCGAATTGACAGCAGATCCTGAGCCCGTTGCTTCATCAGAGCCGCAGCCCGAATACTTCACGTTCTCCTTCATTGGCGACTGTACACTCACATCCTTTAACGGCGGTACGGACTACAGAAACAAGATGGGCGATGATTACTCCTATCCCTTCAAGAATACAATCCAGTTTTTCAAGGATGATGAGCTCACACTGGCCAATCTTGAATGCACCTTCTCTGACAGGGCACTCTACGCCGGAGCGGACAGGACCTTCTCATTCCGCTGCCCCACCTCGTATGTGAACATCCTGCTTGAAGGAAGCGTTGAATACGTCAATACCGCAAACAACCATTTCGACGACTTCGGCCAGAACGGTATTGACGACACACTTGCCACTCTAAGAGAAGCCGGGATCCCTTACGGTGAAAAAGGCGAAACCGAGATTCTCGAGACAGCCAGCGGCCTGAAGATCGGCATCTACTGCGAGCCTTATAATAACAACATTAAAAATACCGAGCAAATAACTAAAAGCTCGGTGGATGCCGTAAACAGGCTCAAGGAAATGGGCGCGGAGTATATAATCTGCTGCTACCACTGGGGCAACGAAGGCAAGTATACCGTGTTCGATTCAATGTCCATCCCAGCCCATGCAGCAGTGGATGCAGGCGCAAACCTTATATACGGCAGCCATCCGCACGTACTGCTCCCCATTGAGGAATACAACGGCGCAGTCATAATGTATTCCCTCGGCAACTGGAGTTTTGGCGGCAACACCCACCCGAGCGATCCCGATACAGCTATAGTTCAGGTAACAGTGAAGCGCGATCTCGACGGCTCTCTCACTACGGAGGGTTACAAGGCCATACCCTGCTGCGTAAGCTCCACTTTCCCGCCAAACTTCAGCAACGTAAAAGCAACTGACTATAACGACTATGTGCCTACTCCATATGAAGAAGGCTCCGATAACTATAACAGGACCATGAGCAAGCTCGACGGAACATTCACAGGGGCTGACCTGAATATTGATTATTCAGCCTTCCACTGACAAGCATAAATATAAACGGCGCTGTGCGATATAAAGCACAGCGCTGTTTTCAGTTATACTCCTTTTTATATTCCGAAGAGCGCCGATGCATTCTCAGCTGTCCTTTGAGCGATCTCTTCGATTGTTACTCCTTTGATCGCGGCTATCTTTTCTGCTATATAAATAAGATTTGATGAGTCATTCCGTTTCCCCCTCATCGGCAAAGGACTTAGATACGGGCTGTCCGTCTCTATAAGTATCCTTTCAAGCGGACAGATCTCAAGTACCTCAACAGTTTTTTTAGCATTTTTATATGTGACCGGTCCGTCGAAGCCGAGGTACCATCCCATTTTCAGCAACTTTGCAGCCATCTCAGCAGAACCCGAGTAACAGTGGAACACTCCTTTAAGTCCCGGACGGGCTGAGATCACATCAAAGCTGTCGGCATGGGCTTCCCTGTCATGGATTATGACGGGCAGCTCCGCTTTCAGAGCGAGATCGAGCTGGGCTCCAAATACAGCCTTCTGCTCCTCTTTTCTGCTCTTATCCCAGTAATAATCAAGGCCTATCTCACCTATGGCAACGCATTTCGGATGCTCCAGAAGCTTTACTATCTCTGAAATATCTGCATATGGATCATCCGTCAGGTTTTCGGGATGGATACCGCAGGCGGCATACACATACCTGTATTTCTCAGCCAGTGCTACGGCCGCTTGGCTCGATGAAACGTCACATCCGGGCACTATGATCCTGTCAATGCCTTTTGAGGGCAGATCTCTTAAAAGCTCCTGTCTGTCCTCATCAAAAGCTTCATCGTCATAATGAGCATGGGTATCAATAAACATACGCGTTATCTCCGGCCATCAGATGCCGAGATTATAACATAAAGCACGTTATAATAAAAGGAAAAGAGACGCACCATATGATGCGTCTCTTTGCAAGTGTCTGTTTTTATTTGATCTCAAGCTTTCTCACGGGAGGAACAGTCTCCACCTTCTTGGGCAT
>CACYDX010000313.1 GCA_902773255.1 Oscillospiraceae bacterium | reverse complement strand
GACCTTCTTCATCAAGGCCGTTGACGCCGCGGGCAATGCAGTAGAACTGCCTCCGATGACGTTTCTGAGCAGGGACGGCGACAAGGATAACGGGATAAAGCCGGCTGAAGGGTAACGCCCTCTGATTTTGTTTTTCTATATTTTTATAATATAATAGTCGATAGTTTTATGATCGGATGGCTTCACCGGCAGAGTAAAAAGGAAAGGCAATATTCTAATGCGCTCTTTTAAGGCTGACATCATAATAAGATTACTGAAGATCAGCAATCTGTTTTTTATGTCTCTACCGTATATAGCGGTCTGGATCATCTTTTATTCTTCTAGAACATGGGTGCCGTATTATTATTGGGGAAACCTGTTGGTCGCATTTCTGTTTTTCCCGATCTATTTTTATTTCGGCAAGACTTACGATGCCTTTCTGATCTCCTACAACAGGATCAGCGAGACTGCTATCAGCGGAGCTTTATCCTTGTTTTTGACTGATGCAGTCTTGTATATGGTAATCCTGTTGCTCGTGAGGCGTATACCTAATCCGCTGCCACTTATTTCAGCCTATGTCGTTCAGTTGGCCATTACCGTTATTTGGGTATGGTTTGCGAATATCATCTATTTCCATCTGTATCCGGCCAAGAAAACTGCCGTAGTATATGATACACGACGCGGAATGACTGACATTATCCATGAATATCGTAAGGAAAGAAAGTTTAATGTCGTTAAGTCTATTTCATCTGAAGAGTGTCTGAAAGATATCAGTGTTTTAGATGAGATGGAAGTAGTCTTTCTCAGCGGTGTTCACAGTCACGAGAGGAACACCATTCTGAAGTATTGCATCTACAATGACAAGCAGGTCTATCTGATCCCCAGGATCGGAGACGTTCTCATGAGCAGCGCGCATCCGGTTCACCTTTTTCATCTGCCGATGATGAAGACAGGAAGGTACAGACCCAGCCCGGAATATGTTTTTGTTAAGCGTTGCTTTGACATATTTGCTTCAGCTCTCGGTCTGATCGTTTTGTCTCCGATATTTCTTGCAACGGCCATTGCTATCAAGGCTACTGACAAAGGCCCTGTTTTCTATAAGCAGGAACGTCTTACAAAAGACGGCAAACGCTTCATGATCCACAAATTCAGGAGCATGCGTGTAGATGCTGAAAAGGATGGTGTCGCAAGGCTTTCGACAGGCGAGAACGATGACCGTATCACTCCGGTAGGAAAATTCATCCGTAAATGCAGGATCGACGAACTGCCTCAGTTGATCGATATTCTTGTAGGTAATCTCTCTGTTGTAGGTCCACGTCCAGAGCGTCCGCAGATTGCCGAAGAGTATATGAAGGAGATGCCTGAATTCCAGCTTAGGCTCCAGTGTAAGGCGGGACTTACGGGTTATGCCCAGGTTTACGGCAAATACAACACAACACCTTACGATAAACTTCAGATGGACCTGATGTATATTGCTCATCCGAGTTTCGCCGAAGATATCAGGATATGTTTTGCGACCTTCAGGATACTGTTTACGCCCGAGAGCACTGAAGGTATCGCGCAAGGACAGACCACGGCTATGGATAATGGCGGCTCGGAAAATGAGTGTACGTGATAACAGCTACGGAATAGGTGATCTGCAGGGAAGGATGCTTGAGATACTCAAGTATCTGGACAGAATCTGCAGTGAAAACGATCTGACCTACATGGCAGCATTTGGCACCTGCCTCGGTGCGATAAGGCATCAGGGGTTTATTCCCTGGGATGATGATCTTGATGTTTACATGCCCAGACATGATTACGAGAAGCTCTGGGAGATATGGAAAGACGTTTCCTCAGATCCTAAATATGTACTTTGCAGGACCGGACGTGAGAAGAATTACAGACACCGTGTAATGCAGGTCGTTGATACTACCACGACCTTTATTAACAGGCGTTGTGTAAACGAGGATATCGAGCATGGAGTCTATATTGATATAATGCCTTTGGACGGAGCGGCTCCAAACAAGCTCTCACTTATGATACAGGACTATCACGCGGTCATTTTTTCGGTATATAACATTCAGATCGAACCGGAATTCCATGGGAATAAGATGATGAGTTTTGGTACGCGCTTTCTGCTGAAAGCAGTAAAGAATCCTGAAAGACGCTACAAACTCTGGACCCAAGCCCAGAAAAAGATGACTAAATATGACAGCCGCACTTCTGCGAGATATCTGGATCTGCATAACTATTTCAAGCTGATCTCCAAACCGATGCCTGCCGAATGGTTTAAGCCGGTAAGAGTTCCTTTTGAGGACATGGAGATCTGCATTCCTGAAGGATATGACAAATACCTGTCCATGGTCTATGGTGACTACATGCAGCTTCCGCCGGTCGAAAAGCGTGTAACTATCCATAACACTGTCAAGATCGATCTGGATAAGCCCTATACGGATTATAAGGGCGTATTTTATCTTGCCGATCAGTGAACCGGGAGGAGATGCTTTCGTGGGTCAATATGAAATATCAGTCATAATTCCGGTCTATAATGCTGAGAAGTATCTTGCCGAGTGTCTGGATTCAGTGCTTGCGCAGACTTTTAAGAGCATCGAGATCGTTTTGGTAGATGATGGCTGCAAAGATGGAAGCCCTGAGATCATAGACCGTTATGCCGCACAACATGAAAATATAGTTGCAGTACATAAACCCAATGGCGGAGTTATAAGCACAAGAATAGCCGGGTTAAAGAATACAACAGGGAAATACATCGGATGGGTCGATGCGGATGATTTTATCAAGCCGACCATGTATGAAGAAATGTATAATGCCATGATCACGAATAATGCCGACTATGTTTATTGTGATTATGAGTTTTATCCTCACAAAGTTGCTTCCAAGGAAAAGTGGTTTAAGCAGTACTATGGCAAAAAGGACTGGAATTACATAGAAAGAAACAACCAGCTTTGGAATACACTGACTTCACGTGCTTTACTCGAAGAAGTCCATATTCTTGAACTGTTCGAAAAATTCGAAGAATATGGCTGGATCTCGATCCTTTTGAACTCAAAAAAGACGGTTGTTCTGAATGAATCTCTATACTATTACCGTGTAGGGATCAACAGTCTCAGCGGAGGAAGCTATAAGGGCAAAGTCCCGAGATTCCGTCTTCAGGTCGAGATGACTGAGGGGCTGTCTGAAATTATTGAAGGAACAGAATATGAGAGTTCTCTGAAAGTGTATTTTGAGTACCGTAAGATCTACACTTTGCTCCAGCTTGCTATCGTGGCAGCGATTAATTCTGATAAAGAAAACTACCAATATGCCCGCCGTAAGCTCAAGGAGAAGAAATACAAGAAAAACCCGTTGGTTAAAGAAATCCTTGACCATAACCACGGAAAAAAGAAATCTTTTGTTTTAAGGAACGTGATTCCGTTGAATTACTTTTTCGCTAAGACCATTACCGGAATCGTTTACGGCAAGTAAAGGAAGTCTGCTGTATGAATTTAAAAAGATTTTTCACAAAAGCAAGGGATGCAAAGATAAGCGATTATCTTGCTTTTTTTCCAATGCTTGCCGGTTGCATTGCTTCACCGTTTTTTAAGAAAAAATACAAAGACGTTTGGGGTATTTGTGAGAGAAAAAATGAGGCCAGGGACAACGGCTATCATTTCTTCAAATACATGACCCGCGAACATCCCGAACAGAGATGCATCTATGCGATCGACAGAAAATGCAACGACTATATCAAGGTCAAGGATCTGGGCGAGACAGTCCAATTCGGTTCCGTAAAGCATTGGATCCTGTATTTCACATGCAGGTATCTTATCAGTTCGCAGTCATTTAAACCGAATGCTTATGTCTGTACTTTTATTGAAAGAGCAGGGATGTTTAAGCCTGATCATGTTTTTTTGCAGCACGGCATTACAAAGGATAGAGCTGAATTTCTCTTGGCAAGCAATCGTCGAGCAAAGTTTTTTATTGCCGGCGCGGAACCGGAATACCGTTTTATGAAGATGGAATTCGGTTATCCTGACGGAACGATCCAGTATACAGGTTTCCCGAGATTTGATGCCCTTCACGAACCCTGGCCCGTGAATAACAGGATCTTTATTATG
>CACYDX010000312.1 GCA_902773255.1 Oscillospiraceae bacterium | reverse complement strand
GCCCTCGAGCCCCATCTTCTTCAGCAGCTGTACAGCCCGCTCGCTGACTTCCTCCTTGTTCTGCCCGTGCAGTATGGGAGCTTCGGAGATGTTCCTCATCACCGAGTAATGCGGAAAGAGATTGAAATTCTGGAACACAAGGCCGAATTTGGTCCTGAACTGGTTCAGCTCCGCTTTTGATGCATATACTCCGCCGTTCACGGCATACTGCCCGTCATAGAGGATGTCGCCGCCGTCAGCTGTCTCAAGAAATGATGTGCAGCGCAGGAGAGTGGATTTTCCGGAACCGGAAGGCCCGATTATTGACATAACGTTTCCGCGGTCGACGGAGAGAGAGATATCCTTCAGCACGGAAAGCTCGGCAAAGGATTTCTGCAGTCCGCGGATCTCCAGAATGCTCGGAGAGGCCTGTGCTGCCGATTGAACATTTGTTTTTTCAGACATTTTCAGCTCCTCCTTACCTGTAATAATCGAGCTTTTTCTCTATCCTGCCCATCACATAGTCCACTATGGCGTTGAACACATAGTAGAACACGCCGGCCACTATGAAAGGGAGAAAGCTTGTTTCGGAATTTGCGATCTGCTTGCCTATGGTGAACATCTCCGTGTAGGAGACGGTGAACGCCATGGATGTGTCCTTAACGAGCGTAACGACCTCGTTTGTCACGCTTGGCATTATCCGCTTTACCACCTGCGGCAGTATTATCCTCATGAAGGTTTGGAATTTCGAATAACCCAGCACCTCCGCAGCTTCATACTGCCCTACGGATATGGATTCTATGCCTCCGCGGTAGATCTCGGCAAAATACGCCGCATAATTTATCGCAAAGGCGATAACGACGGGGATCAGCTTGTTTCGGGCAACATTGCTTCCGAAAAGATAATAAGGACCGTATGTCACGGCGAGAAGCTGAAGCATAAGAGGTGTGCCGCGAAGCACGGATATTATGAAGCGGGTGACAGAGGAGACGACCTTGTTTTTGCTCATGCGCAGCAGGGCAACTATCATGCCCAGCGGCAGCGAGAACAGAAGAGTCAGAAAAAAGATGGCGCAGGTCTTTCCCAGACCTTCGCTCATCTTCAGTATCATCGTCATAAGAGACATGGGAGAGCCCTCATTTCCTTTAAAAGACAGAATATCCCGAAAGCGCATAAAGATGCGCTTTCGGGCAGTTTGTTGAAGTGGGGGACTTGTTTATCAGCTGTTGAGGAAAATAAGATTATCGATGATATCGGGATACTTCTCGGCTATCTTCGCATAGGTGCCGTCCTTAACAAGCTCCGCGACCGCACCTTCGATGCTGGCGCAGAGCTCAGTGTCGCCGGGACGGAAGGCTATGCCGTACTGCTCGGCTCCGAGTTCCTCATTGATGATAAGATAGCCCTCGTGTTCAGCTGCATATGCGGAAGCAACAGGAAGGTCTACGAAAACGGCATCCGCCGCGTTGCCTGCAAGCTCCGTAAAGCATTTGAGGAAGCTGTCGCAGGTCATAACGCTTTCAAACGATGATGCGAGGTCTGCGAGGTCCTCCTGAAGCAGAGCTTCACCGGAGGTTCCGAGCTGGACTGCAACAACTTTCCCGGCAAGATCCGCCGCACTCCTGTATCCGCTGTCGGCCTTTACCATGAGGACCTGGGTGTTGTAAAAATACGGCTTGGAGATAACATAGCCCTCCTTATACATGCTGTCGCGGATGGTCATGCCGGACCATACGCAGTCGCACTCCTTGGAACTGAGCTGAACGAGCTTCTCATCCCAGTTTACTGAGAATATTTCCATTTCCCAGCCGAGCCTGTCGCAAGCGGCTTGGCAGACTTCAACGTCGAATCCGCTGTATTTTCCATCTTCACCAAGGTAGCTGAAGGGGGGATACTCTGGGTCGATTCCCATGATGAATTTCTGCTTTTCAGCAGGCTTTCCGCATGCGCAGAGAGCTGCGATCATGACCAGTGCCAGAACGAGGCACAATATCTTTTTCATTTTCATTTCCTCCGTAAAGCAAAAGATTACTTTGACAAGATAGCACATTAGCGAG
>CACYDX010000311.1 GCA_902773255.1 Oscillospiraceae bacterium | reverse complement strand
AAGCGCCGCATCGCACTGGGTTAATGACGAGATCAAATATTTTATTTCCACCCACGACGCGCACCATGTGATCCCTTTTATAGTGGAAGGCGAACCTGAGAGCGAAAATGCGGAGCTCGAATGTTATCCGCCTATGCTCCGCAGTGTGGACGAGCACCATTTCCTCGGGGCGAACGTGCAGGAGATAGGAAAGAACAAGGCTTTTCTCAAGCTTTTGTCCATCATGCTGGATGTCCGTTTTAACCGTCTTGTGGACAGGGATAAGCAGCGCCGCCGCCGTACAGGAGCAATAATAGGGAGCATTGCCGCTGTCGTGTCGGTAACGGTATCTGTCTTGCTTTGGAAGAACCACAAGATAACCGAGCGGAACAAGGAACTTTCCTATGATATTTACGGCGCGGCCATAGTGTCTATAGCACAGAAGGATGTGATTGAGCCTGAGGATGTTCAGTTTCTGCTCACTTCGGCCGAGGAGGGGAACAGAGACGCCATCTTTTACCTTGCCGACTGCTACAGGAACGGCTGGGGCACAGATGTGGATGAGAAAGCCGCGTTCAAATGGTTCAAGGCCGGGGCCGAAGCCGGAGACACTCTCTGTATGATCGCTCTTGCCGGCTGCTATACTTACGGGCGCGGGACTGACATAGATATGGCTCAGGGCTTTTTCTGGGAGCATACCGCAGCTGACTTAGGCGACACTAACGCTATGGTGGATACCGCTATTTACTGTGAGGATGGTATCGGTACGGATATAGACGAAAAAGCAGCCTTCGAGTGGTATCAAAAAGCCGCGGATCTGAACAATGAACTCGGAATCTATAACCTCGCCAGATGCTATGCCTCAGGGATAGGCACTGAACGTAATGAGCAGAAAGCCTTCGAGTGCATGGCGAAGCTTGCCGAAGCGGGTAATATCGAGGGAATGTATAATGTTGCAATGATGTATCAGGAGGGCTACGGCACTGAGGAAAACTCGAGGCTGGCCTTTGAATGGTACAGGAAAGCGGCGATGGCCGGAGATCCCGACTCCATGTATATGACGGGCTGGTGCATAGAGAATATGTACGGAACGGAGAATGAAGCGCTCGAATGGTATCTCCTTGCAGAGGAAAACGGCAGCGAAAAAGCCTCAGCTGAGATAGCGAGGATAAGGGAAAAATAAAAACAGTACCGCAGGCAAAAAGCCTGCGGTACTTTATCATCTGTCTTTATTTTCCCTCTCCATAACATATTTCATAAACACCCATGCGGGGCTGTCAAGTGCCTCTCTCCGCAGCGCCAGATCCAGTGCGGAGGTGATTTCAGGCATCACGGGCACTGAGGCAAAAGCGGAATTTTTGTCCAGCACACCGGGCGATAAAGTGTGCAGAAGAACTCCTTCACCGCTGCGTACAAGTTCAAAAGCCTGATATGTATCAGTGTATTCAATTACAGGTTCAAAACCCAGCGCCCTGCATTGCCTCATGAGCATCTCTCCGGCATCGCTGCTTTCCTTGTCCATGATCGTTCTTATATAACGAAGCTGCTGCAGGTCTACAGCGGTAGCGCCGGATAGCGGGTGCGACTTAAGAAATATGGCTGAAAGCCTGTAGCTGCAGAAAGGAAAGAAGATGAGTCCGTCCTCCCGTTCTTCATGGGAAATGCGGCCAACAACGGCTATATCGCATTTTCCGGCTCTGACCTTGTCGCATAACTGACGTTCATCTGCGAACAGGCGTTCAAGTCTGACATCGGGATACGCTTCCGAAAACCCGCCGAAGATCCTTCTTACCTTATCTTTGTTCTGCGAAGGGGACATTCCGATGTTCAGACTTCCGGAGGGAGAAGGAAGCCCGTCGGATATCTCAAGCGAGTAATTATCATGAAGATCGGCAAGCTGCTTTGCAAATGGCAGGAATAGCCTGCCGAAGCGGCTCAGCTCGGTCTTTCTTTTTCGTTTGAACAGCGAAGCGCCTATCTCGTTTTCAAGGGCCGTCATATGCTTTGTCAGCGAGGATGGCGAGATTCCGAGAGCGGCTGCAGCCTGCTGGAGTTCAACGGATTTTGCCGCGGTTACGAATTCCCTTATATATTCGAACTTCATCCGTCGGCCTCCTTGTCAGCTTTCCCGGAGGAAGCCGCGGACAGGGCGGCATCTAACTCATCGAGTATCCCTGCTGCCTTCTGTGCATAATGCAGAAACCGCAGGCCCTGAGCCGTCAGCTCAACACTACGTGTGGTCCGTTCCAGAAGCTTGAAACCGAGCTCTTTCTCCATGGTCATTATATGCCGCGAGAGGTTGGCCTGATTCATTCCGAGCGCGTCTGCAGCGGCTATATAATTCAGCTTGTCTGCAAGCACGGTGAACTCTCTCATATATTCAGTAGTCATGATTCAAACCGCCTGAAGAATAAAACTGTTTTCCGATCATGCATAAAATATATATTTATTTGATAGCAATGTCAATGCCTCATTTCCTTTAATGATTAAATATGCCGGCTGAAATTTATCAGCCGGCATCCGGTTTTCTAATTCTGTATCACTGTTATGAGTACATTGTCCGGGCCTTCAAATTGGAGGCGGTGCTGTTTCGTATAGGGATCGAGACCTTCATTGGCGGTGTCTATTCCGCTTTTTTCAAGCCTTCTCCGCATTCTCTTCAGATTTCTTGCGGCGATGGTGAGGTGCTGCCGCCTCAGTCCGGTGTATTCAGATGTGCAGCGCATCTCAACTTCCGATCTGCCCATCTGCAGAAGAACATCGGTGCTTCCGTCCTCTTCTGAAACATCCTGATTTATCAGGCGGAAGCCGAGCTTCACAACATAGAAATCAAGTATCTCGGCGTCGTCTGTGGCAAGGAGTGTTGTGCGCGGAATGCTCATCCTTCTTGTGAAGGGATAGAGCGTGCGCCTGCGGGCATGATGCTTCCACTCCCTGTATTCCCGCAGATCCTCTTTCCAGCTTGGGTGGGTCACAACATAGGCCACAGCATTGAACAGCATCTGGCCGATAAGAGCGCCGATAGAATTGCCGATGAAATCATCCAGATCATAGAAGCCGCGCCTGAATATTAGCTGCAGGTTCTCAATAAGCAGCGATATGAGCACTGAAGCAACGAAAGGTCTTATCTTTGGCCGCTCACGGAACCAGTCGAAAACATAGGGAAGAAGATAACCCATCGGCACGAAAAGCATCAGGTTCATATATGCCTGAGCTATGTCCTCAGCTTTAATTATCTGGATAAATGGTTCGCCGAGGGACAGCTCTCGCAGAATACCGAAGTCAATATATATCGCATTGTTGAGATCCTGAAACAGTGCCACATGCACAAGGTATTCCTCTGTGGCGTCTCTGGAGAAGAACACCAGCCACGCAACGACGGCAACATATACCGCAAATATGCAGAAGAGCATAAGCTTACGCACTCTGAGCAGGAAAGGTGCGGCAGGGTTTTCGCTCACCGCGCCTGTGAGATCGAGCTTGAGCTTTGCGCATAGCTTCCTGTCGATCCACGGCATCACGAATACCATCACCATTACTATGCCCGTGACCAGCAGGTTGGTCGATAAGCTGTTGGCATTTACGTTCATTGAAGATCTCCGCATATGTTCCATTAGTTTACAGACGAAGTATAATCCTATTGAAATAAAAAAACAATAATTCATATTCCGCCTGTTCCCGGACTTCACCTTAAAATAAAAAAGACTTATATAAGGTAAAAGTATACAGGATAAAAGTGGCCCTGGATAATATTGCATTAACGGAAAATAATTAATGTTCAGGCATGTTTAAAAGGTAACAATAAGATTCGTGTTAAACAATCGGGGCCAGGGACTGCTTTGCTTCGGCCGGTGTGTGGATGATGCTCAGGTAATGTTGATTTGTTGATGCTTATGTTTTAAAATATATATGTATTATTGGGCTTGTATCAATGCGGAAGAATCCGTAGGAATAATGTATAAAACCTGGCTCGAAAACGTTAAATTTAATAGTTTTGGCCAAAATAGCAATCTTTTATAAGCATTATCAAATTTATTTATTTGTGTGTT
>CACYDX010000310.1 GCA_902773255.1 Oscillospiraceae bacterium | reverse complement strand
TGTTCACACAGGTGGGCCCGCTGCTTATCTATCTTGCCGGCGGTCTCATAATGATGCGCACGGTGGACTCCGCGCTTACAGTCGGTACGATTACAGCTACTGTTGCCCTTATAAACAGACTGTACAGGCCGGTGGAATCTCTGCTGAATGTAGGCGTCGATTTCACAAGATCGCTTGCACTCTTCACCCGCATCTTCGATTATCTCGACAGGGAAATAACCATCAAATCTCCCGGGAACGGCCTTACGCCTGTACTTGCACGCGAGGATATAGTCTATGAGCATGTTGAGTTTTATTACTCCGAAGATAAGCCCCTGCTCACCGATGTAAGCTTTACTGTTCCCGGTGGGAAGATGTATGCCATAGTTGGCCCGTCAGGCAGCGGTAAATCCACCGTGGTAAACATGATCCCGAGACTTTATGACGTGATCTCCGGAAAAGTGACCATAGCCGGAGTTGATGTCAGGGATATAGACCTGACATGGCTACGCTCGCAGATAGGCGTTGTTACCCAGGATACATATCTCTTCAATGGCACCATCCTCGATAATCTCCGATATGCCAAGGAAGATGCCACTATGGAAGAGATAGAGGAGGCGTGCAAAAAGGCCAGCATACATGAGTTTATAATGAACCAGCCCAAGGGCTACGATACCGAAGTCGGAAACCGCGGCCTCAAGCTCTCCGGCGGCGAAAAGCAGCGCCTTTCCATTGCCCGCGTTATCCTGAAGGATCCTGCCATCCTCATCCTTGACGAGGCAACCTCTGCCCTTGACTCCATTTCCGAAAACGCCATCCAGGATGCTCTCGAACTCATGATGGTGGGCCGCACGAGTATAGTCATTGCCCACAGGCTTTCCACCATTCTCAAGGCGGATAAGATACTTGTCGTCGCAAACGGCGTCATCGCTGAGCAGGGTACTCATGAGGAGTTGCTTGCTATGAACGGCGTTTACCGCAATCTTTACGAGACCCAGTTCCGTACAGTCATCAACTACGAGACCGGCACTCAGCATCCCGATTTCGATATATCCATGCTTTCTTCGGATTACAGCGTCAATCGTATCACCGAGGCGGATATCAGCAAGGTCTTCAGGCTTACCCGTTCCAACCGCAGGTATTACAGGCAGCTGGGCCAGCGGCCGACTATGCAGAGCCTCACGGATATCATAAGCGAGATCCCGGAGGGCAGTTCACCTGAGAGTAAGCATTTCGTCGGTTTTTACGGAGATGACGGTTCTCTGATTGCCGTGCTCGACCTTATCACCGGCTATCCGGAAAACGACGACGCTTTCATTGGATGGTTCATGGTGGACGCTGAGCTCCAAGGGCAGGGGATAGGCTCCCAGATCTTTGCCGATGTCCGGGCGGCTATGAAAGGACAGGGCTATGATTATCTATCACTTGCAGTGATAAAGGAGAATGCCGAAGCGGTCAGTTTCTGGGAAAAGCAGGGTTTCAGCTTCACCGGAAAAGAGGAGCCGAGAGGGGAACGCACCGCAGCATTTATGGAACGCGCCATATAAGGAAAGGGGATCCCGTTCGGGATCCCCTTTGAGCTTAAATCGATTTACTTCTTTCCTGCCACCTGATACATCATGTCATTTGAAATAACGGCAGTAACTGTGAGATGCTTTGCGAATATCAGGGCGAGCTCCTCAGCGCTCATCAGCCCGTTGGAAACATGGCTTGCAGATCCGTGGTGACGTGCGTCTATCTTATCCCGGCTCATACCATGGGCTACGGTGAGTGTTCCGCCTGACTTCAGCAGTTCGCTCAGGCAGGCGATGAGACTTTCAGGATCGGGAAAGTGAGGAAACGCATTATATACCACCACGCAGTCAAAAAGCTTGTCGAATACTGCTTCTTCAATGTCTCCGCAGAGCACGGTCACATGCGGCTCGGCGGAGAATTTCCTTCGGGCGATACCTGACATTTTAGGCGAGATATCTATAGCAGTAACGGACGAGACATCCCTATTCAGGTAATCCGGAATGAGAACGCCCGTACCGCAGGCAACGTCGAGAACGTCTTTTCCGGAAGTTACCTCCGCGTTGTCGAGAATAATGCCTATTATATCATCGTTCCTTATCATCTCGGCGTCCCAGCCGGAGGCAAGCCTGTCGAAAAACTCCGTTACTTCCTTTTTGTCTATCATGGCGGTATTCTCCTCTTTTCCTTGATCAGATAATACTTCACAGGCCACGTTTTCACAAGCCCCGCCGGGGGATAAACATAAGGAGTTTGAGAAAGGATTATATAATATGTTAATAAAAATACGTAAAACAAAATATGTAAATAAAATTATGTAATCTAAAATATGTGAATATTTTTGCGATTTGGTGCCTGTTTTTGCAAATGAGAGGTTGAAATCCAGCGATATCGTACTATAATGAACTAAATTGTATTTACGGAGGGAAAAATGAAAAAAGTTGTTGCTGTTATATTTGCATTTTTAATACTCTTCACTGTTGCTGCGTGCGGCAGTACTCCCGCTTCCGGGAGCAGTGTCAGTGCGCCCGCTGCTACTGTAAATATCATTGAAGTTGATTCTGCTGATAACTCTGCAGCTGCACCGGTACCTTCTGAGGAACCTGTTACGCCAGCATCTGCACCTGTTGAAGATGCGGTTCAGGACGTAGAGGAAGATGGACAGAATCCTGTTATGAATTTTATAGGCCCTTATGTCTGTGAAGGCTGCAGTATCTTTATTGAAGCTGATGGCTCAAAAAACGGCAGAGCAACTGTGACCTGGAGCCAAAGCGCTAATGAAATGGCGGAATGGACGATGACCGGTGTTTTCGATACCGAAACACTCTCTATAAGATACTCTGATTGTGTTAAGAATATATATGTCTACGGAGATGACGGTATTGTTACATCTTCAGAGACATTGTATAAAGACGGTGCAGGCACGATTGCTTTCACTGAGGACCTCGTGCTTTCATGGATCGATGAAAGTGAACACGTGGCAGACGGTATGCTTTTCGCATATATGGGCGGCAATATGGAACAGTGGGATCTCTCCTGAATCATGAAGGAGTTAAAAACAGAATAGTTGTTTCACAGGCCGGCTTTTCACCGGCCTGCCGCATTATTTGATACTTGTTTATCCATCCATATAGGAAATAACATATGAAAAGATTCATTGAAGAAAAGCTTTCCATACAGCTGGCAAAGAACCCGCAGAGGTTTATCCTTCTGGCGATACTCCTGTTCAATATACTCTTCCTGCTCTTTTCGGCCGTTGTGATCAGTCAGCTTTCGCTGAACGGCACGGAGAAGATGGGCTTCTTCGAAGCGGCTTTCTATACCGTCACCATGATACTTGACGCCGGATGCATATCATTCGTGATAGAGGATATTGGCCAGTCCGGAGTGGCGATAGCGGTTTTCTGCCTTATTGTCATAATAATCGGCATGGTCACCTTCACAGGCGCCGTGATCGGTTATATGACCAATTATATCTCGAGCTTCATCGACAGGTCCAATACAGGTGCCAAGCGGCTTAAGATCTCAGGTCATCTTGTTATTATCAACTGGAACACGAGAGCCTCGGAGATAATTAATGATCTCCTTTACTGCCGCAGCAGGCAGAAGGTCGTTGTCCTCGTTGAAGACGGACGTGAAGAGATCAAAAAGGAGATAGACGAGCGCCTTGCCGACACGATCCACCGCAAGAACGGGAAACTGCGGGAAAAGTGCCGGTCGCTCGGCCTGATCACGCGTTTCCTTGCATATCAGCGCGGAAAACTCGTGAACAATGTCACAGTGCTGATTCGCGAGGGAAACATTTTCTCAGCCAAGCAGCTGCGTGACATCTCTCTTGAGAAAGCCCGGTCCGTAGTTATCCTCGGCAGTGATTCGCTCAGCGGTATGCAGGATATATCAGAAAACAAAGAAGCCCCAGACGTAAGCGGAAAGGGCAATGCTCAGACGATCAAGTCACTTATGCTGGTGTCAGACATCGTGTCTGCTGAGGACTCTGCGGACGATCAGAAGATAATAGTCGAGGTCTCCGATGACTGGACAGGCGAGCTCGTCAACAGGATCATCAGCTATAAACAGGTGGAGGGCAAGTGCAGCATAGTGCCTGTCTGCGTAAACAGGATCCTCGGACAGCTCCTCTCTCAGTTTTCACTCATGCCGGAACTCAACCTGGCCTACCGCGAGCTTTTTTCCAACAAAGGGGCCTCCTTCTTCGCGGAGGAATTTTCACCGGATGATGATCTTGCTTTCATAAGCGATTACTTGGATAAGCACCGTTATGCCATACCTCTCTCCGGCATCAGCGACAGGAAGAAATATTTCTTCTATTCTGCAGCCTCTCAGGCGGATATCTCCCGTGAAGGCTCAGCCGGACGCGGGGAATACAGCGTCAGTCTGAACAGGGATTACTGGATAGAAAAGAAGACGGTGATCATACTCGGGCATAACAGTATGTGCCGCGATATCATGCAGGGCTTCGCTGCTTTCAGAAATGAATGGAACTTTGCCGGCGGAAGCGATGAGATACTGCGCGTTGTTGTTATCGACGATGCACAGAGCCTGGCAAAGGCGGATAACTACCGCGAATATCCGTTTGTGGAGAAGACCGTTGCTGCGAATGTGTATGACAGGGATCTTATCTGCTCCACCATTGAGGAGATCATCGAGGCAAACGCTGAGGATACAAGTGTCCTGATTCTCTCGGATGATACTGCGGGACCTGATCAGACTGATGCCAACGCGCTTGTCAATCTTGTATATGTTCAGGATATAATCAACAGGAAAAAGCTTGCAGATCCGGATTTTGACCCGGAGCGGATAGACGTTGTGGTAGAGATCATCGATCCGAAGCACCACGATATAGTCAGCAGCTACAGCGTATATAACATCGTCATAAGCAACCGCTTTGTCAGCAAGATGATTACCCAGATAGGTGGAAAAGAGGCTATCTTCAACTTCTTTGAGGATATCCTCACCTACGACGGAGCAGATTCCGTGCGTTATACGAGCAGAGAGATCTACGCTAAAAAAGTCTCAGGTTTCTTTAAGGAGCTTCCGGGCGAATGCACTGCCGCTGAACTTATCCGCGCCGTGTGGAAAGCCTCAACAGATGATTCCCTCCCGCCTGAAAAGCTTTATCCCACTGTTGTCCTAGGATATGTAAAGCCAGGCGGCAACCTCACTCTCTTTTACGGTGACCAGAAAGATATTCCCGTTAAACTGGGATCGAACGATAAGCTCATCGTTTTTACGAATCATTGAAAGATAAAACTTCATCCCCGGGCATCTGCCCGGGGATGTTTTCTATATCACGTTTCTGTTAAGCAGTCCCGTTTCATCAGGACGTCAAAGCATCGATCAGTTCTCGGTTGGTAACGAATTTAATCTCCTCTGAGGTGGCCGCCGTTTTGAACAGTTCTTCCAGATAAGCGTCTCGGCCGCATGAAGTTCCGTAGTCAAGCTCATAGCTGTGGCCCCAGAAATAGAAAACCATGTCCTCATCGCTGCAGGGTGTGTTTATGAAACGCTCCAGCAGGGAAATGGCAAAAGCGTCGGTCATCCGGCAGGTCGGGTGTATTATGCCGTGTTCGGCCTTGAATGCAAAGTCAGCATCCGGGGCTCCGGAAGTCGCAAGCCTGCCGTATATGAGTCCCGCATCTTCCATGACATTCAGACATTCATCGTTATACTTGCCGAATGGAAAGATATGGCCTCTGATCTCTATGCCGAATATATCTGCAAGTCTTTCGGCATCGCCGGCTATCTCATCTTTGAGCTTGTTTCCGGTCAGCCTTGCCTGATGCATGTGGTGCGCTCCGTGTCCGGCGATCTCTATGAAGTCGCGTGAGTAAAGCTCTTTAGCCCGTCCGAGAGGCAGAATGTTATGGTCATACTTAACTTTTATCTGCCTTTTGCTGCCGTCTTCCAGCGTTTCCCTAACGACACGGAAAATGCCCTCATTCCTTTGCCCGAAAAGCCCGCTGCTCAGGTTGAAGGTGCCGCGGATGCCGTATTTTTCCATCAGGGCTATAACGCGTATATCCTGCTCTGTCCCGTCATCGAACGACACTGTGAAATACTTTCTTCCCATACTGCGCTCCTTAAAAGCTTCAAGTGCATTGATTCTATCAGATAAGCCGGTATGTGGCAATGTCTTTGATTGAAACACAGACTTTGTAATGCTATAATAAATTATTAAACTCTCTTCGGGAGGACAGTCACAATGGACGATGTAAGACGCATATCCACGGGCATAGACGGTCTTGACCGCGCAGTGGATTATCTTCGCAGCGGCGATACGGTGCTTTGGCAGATCGAGCAGATAGGCGACTATATCTATGCCGCAACCCGTTTTGTTTCAGATACCGCCCGCAGAGGCCAGAGGATAGTCTATCTCCGCTTCGGTGACCATGATGAGGTGATCGACGCCCAGGCGCTTGCCGACAGGGGAGCGAACGTCAAAAAATATGATCTTGATCCATCGGTCGGCTTTGAGACCTTTGCCATACAGGTCCACAGGATCATAGCAAAGGAAGGCGCCGGAGTCTTCTATATCTTCGACTGCATAACCGACCTGCAGAAATACTGGTTCTCTGACCTTATGGTCTGCAACTTCTTCTGCCTCACCTGTCCCTTTCTCGTGGAGCAAAGCTCCATTGCCTATGTTCCCATCCTCTATGAAAAGCATATATACGAGACTGTCTCCCGCATTCGTCATGCGGCGCCGCTGCTTCTGAACATCCGCACGGTG
>CACYDX010000309.1 GCA_902773255.1 Oscillospiraceae bacterium | reverse complement strand
GGTTATGCAGGAGGGTATGATCCATCGAGTTCTGCTGATCATGAGAAAATTGCAGAAGCGGTGATCCCGTATGTCGACTTCCTGAAAAAGATCAGCAGCAGATATCTTATCTGCCGGCCTATGGCAAGCTGGTGGAAGACTGCTCCCGTTACCGATGAAAAGATCATCGCTGCCGCGAAATGCTGGAACAAGGTCGGTAAAGCAACTG
Source organism: Oscillospiraceae bacterium (assembly GCA_902773255.1). Taxonomy (GTDB): domain Bacteria; phylum Bacillota; class Clostridia; order Oscillospirales; family Oscillospiraceae; genus Limivicinus. Next base: position 5,080 of record CACYDX010000309.1, on the reverse strand, counting down.
CCGGATACGGAGTGAAAGTGCTTCTGTGCCCTGACTGGATCGGAGCTGCAAACAGCGCACACGCTATCAACCTGCTGATGGAGAATACCGATCCCGCACTGGTCGGCCTTTGCATCGATACCGGGGAACTGGCAATGGTGCAGATCGATCCCGCCGCACTATATGAGAAGCACGCTGACAGGACGGAACTATTCCACTTCTCTCAGGTATTCGTTGCCGATACGCTCGAAGAGTATAAAAAGCCATTTGCCGAGGATATTATCACCAACGGCGGTGAGCGCGGCATAGTCCGCTGGTTCTGGGAGATGGACTGTCCGGAAAACCCGGGACTGGTGGATTTCGTAAAGCTGATGAAGAGCATAAAAGCCCACGGATACGACGGCTGGATAGTTGTTGAAGACAGTCAGACACCGGAACCAGCCGCCAGCGTTCTTTTCAACAGCTGGTATGTGCAGAAGGTTCTCAGCAAAATCTGACATCACAGCATTATATACAGCAAAGCATCCGGCCCTTAAAGGGCCGGATGTCTTTATCTTTAATCAGTTTGTTTTCAGAAGATCAGACCGTATTTATCTGCAAGAGGCTGAAGCTGTTCCTCAGTGAGCGGCCCTTCGTAAAGTGCGCGGCCCTGATAAAGGCGAATCGCCTGCTCCAGAACAGCAGGATCAGCACACATGATGCACAGGGGACGTGTTATCATATGCTGTACTGAAGCAAAGTCATCGAGCTGACCTGCATCGGAAAGCTCAACTGTTATCATCTCGCTATCCTCTTCCAGGGCATCTTCAAGCGCCGCCTCAAGATCCGCGCCTGCAGGGATCACCGGTCCTCCGGTTACATCAGCCGGCAGGAAAAACAGTTCCTTTTCAGTTGCGCAGGGCAGAAGATCTGCATTCTGCGGATCCGGATCTTTCAGATGAAGTGAGGCTGTTTTCTCGTAAAGCGCTTTTACATGTTCCGCCGTGGTTCCGCAGCATCCGCCGAAGATCTTTACTCCGGCAGCAGCCATATCTTCCAGATATGCCGTGAAGGCATCAGGAGGACAGTCATATACAGTCTCACCGTCTCTGATCACCGGCGTGCCGGCATTAGGCTTTGCTATAAGCGGCACACGCGCTATCTCATGCAGGCGTTTCAGCTGCACAGTCATCTCCTTCGGACCGGTGGAACAGTTGAGCCCGAAGGCATCGATGCCCATACCCTGCATTATCTGAAGCACAGCAGCCACATCAGAGCCCGTGAGCGTCCTTCCGCGTTCATCACAGGTAAAGGTAACAAATACAGGTTTCTCACTGACACTCTTTACGGCGAGCACCGCGGCGCGGGCTTCGGCAACGGTCATCATGGTCTCTATCACGAAAAGATCAACGCCGGCGTCCTCAAGTGCTGCCGCCTGCTCCGTATAGATATCAACAAGCTCCTCGAAGTCTGTTTCTCCGAGCGGATACAGGAAAAGTCCCGTTGGTGAGATATCTCCCGCCACCAGTGCCTTCCCGCCCGATGCCTCTTTCGACAGAGATACCAGGCGCAGGTTGTATTCGGGGACCCGGTTGAATATCCCGTGCGCCTCCAGCTTTGTGCGGTTGGCTCCGAATGTCGGTGAATACAGGACCCGACTGCCGGATCCCGTATAAGAACGCTGAATGTCAACTATAACTTCGGGATGATCCAAAGTCCACTTCTCAGCGCATTCCGAACCGGTAAACCCGCGTTTCTGAAGCTGTGTGCCTGTAGCTCCATCGAGTATAAGAGGGAAAGTCAGTTCCATCAGTCGTCATCCTCCTCATAAAAGTACATCTGTTCAGGAAATTCATCGTTGAAATCCGCATCACCGGATAATTCGATATAGCTGCATGCATCGCGCAGTTTCAACAGGCGTTCCCGGGCATCCGGCAGTGTAAGCGCCATGCGTGCGCCGGCGAGCGAAGCATTGCCTAAAAGAACTATGTTCGAAGTCAGTTCCTCAGGGATCATACCGATCTTTGCGGCACTGCCGGGATCCATGTAATTGCCGAAGCCTCCCGCGATATACAGCCTGTCAAGGTCGTTCACGTCCAGCCCGCTTTTCTTAAGCAACACCCGTATACCAGCTGCAACTGCAGCCTTTGCCAACTGAAGCTGACGCACGTCCGCAGCAGTAAGAAAAACGCTGCGATCTTCAGTCAGATAGAATACCCCATTGCCATTTTCATCCTCCTCCAGATACTCTGCGCATCCTTCGGGAGCATCGTCAGGTCCGAGAAGACGACCGGATCCGCTGACTATACGCATGCGGCAAAGGACCGCAAGCAGATCGATCAGACCGGAGCCGCAAATGCCCTTTGCCGGAACACCGCCTATGACCTCATATTTCAGACCGTCTCCGTTCCATGTCACATGGCTTACGGCTCCTTCCAACGCCGGCATACCGCAGGTGATCCCCGCGCCTTCAAAAGCCGGCCCGGAGGCGACTGCACAGCAGAGGAAGCCTTCTGCTCCGCCAAGCGCCATTTCACCGTTCGTGCCGATATCAAGGTAGAGCGAACGTTCTTTTTTTTCATAAAGCCCGGAGGCCATGAGTCCCGCTGTTATATCGCCGCCCACATAGCCTGCCACGCACGGTGCATAGCTGAGTCCGGACTCCTGCGTTTCGTCACCGATGAAATATGCCTGCGGCTTAAACGGCGCACGGGCGATAGGCAGAGGATCCAGTCCTGCGTAGATATGCTGCATAATAGTATTCCCGGCTATAAACAGATCCTGGAGATCGCTCCGCTTCACACCAAGCCCTTCCAGAAGTTCGTCAGTCTGTTTTCTAATAACGTTTTTCAGGGTCAGCAGACCATCAGCGCGTTCGGTGCAGAACTGAACACGGCTGATGACATCGGCTCCGTAAGGAGCCTGTGCGTTCCATTCCGCAGCTGTGCCTTTACGGCTACCGTCTGACAGATCGACAAGCTCCAGCACAACCGTGGTCGTACCGAGGTCCAGAGCGGCTGCAAGCTGTTTTTTCTCAGTGACTGCCGGAACAGGCGCCGCCTGTTCATAGAGGATGGCTCCGCCTCTGATCTCTTCCGTAAGGATGGTGCAGTCGCACGTTATCTTATTCCTGCAGGCCAGCACACGCCGCTTTTTCTCTGCGGTTATCAGAGTTACCGTACATTTCCCGCAGGCCCCTCTGCCGCCGCATGCCGCAGTGACTGAAAAACCCTCTCTCCTGAGCACAGCCAGCAACTGTTCGCCTTCATTGGCAAGGGTCTCGGTCTTTCGCTTTGCCGAGCATATCGTAACATGAAAACTCATAATTCAGTACGCGGTTGACACCGTGTCCTTCCAATCGTATAATTATGCAAAATATTATCATATTAATGGTAATATTAGTTTTCCCGGAGCGTTTTGTCAAGGAGCGGCCACATGGATGATCTTATCACTCTCGCGCTTGATATAGGTTTCTCGCATGCGGCGTCAGTCAACATATCTGCGCTGCGCGCACTGCCGGAGGTGCGGGCCATGTGTGAGTGCGACCGCTGCAGACGTTTCGGCCGCAGCTGGAGCTGTCCCCCCGGATGCGGAACGCTTGAGGAGTGCGCTGAACGGATGCGCGCTTATTCAAGCGGTATCCTTGTTCAGACCACCACGGAACTTGAAGATGAATTCGATATAGAAACCATGGGCAAAGCTCAGGCGAAGCATAAAAACAACTTCCTCACGCTCGCCCGTCAGGCCCGCCTGATATATCCGGACTGTCTTCCTCTTACCGCCGGTTCCTGCACCATATGCAGAACATGCACCTACCCAGACAGACCGTGCCGCTTTCCCGGAAGGATGCTATCTTCCATGGAGGCCTACGGGCTTCTTGTGAGCGAAGTCTGCCGGAGTTCGGGCCTTGAATACTATTACGGCCCGCTTACTCTTACATACAGCTCATGTATCCTTACAAAGGAGGATCAAAAACATGACACCTAAGGAACTGTTTCTCGAAATGCTGAAACCCGACGGGCAGCCGGACCGCCAGCTGAAGCAATATGAAGCCCTGCAGTTTGCTTTCGGGGATCCGGTAATGCGCTATCTTACAAGCAACCGCGTAAAAGGGACAACAAGCAAGGACCGCTGGGGCACTACGATCATATTTCGTGAGGATGCACCCGGAGCCACCCCGCACATAACCGATACAGACAAAGTCTGCCCGGATGTCACACAATGGCGCGACTATGTCCATGCGCCGGACATCGAAGGCAACTGCAGGGAAGGCTGGGAAGAATGCGAGAAAATGTGGCGTGAGGTCGCCGGAGACCAGAAGCTGATTTGCGGGTTCATGGCCACAGGCATATTCGAGCAGACCCACTTTCTGATGGGTTTTGAGGATACTCTCACCGGTTTTTACGAGCATCCCGATGAAATGCATGAGCTGATAGACTACATCACGGAGTACCGGCTGAAATATGTGAAAATGCTGATAGACGGACTTCATCCCGACGCTATCTTCTCCCACGATGACTGGGGCGCCAAGGAAGCGCTGTTCATGAATCCGGAGATGTGGCGAGAATTCTACAAGGAGCCCTACCGCCGTTTTTACGGATATATCCGTTCAAGAGGCTGCATAGCCATCCACCATGCTGATTCATATCTTGCACCGATCATTGAGGATATGGTGGAACTTGGCATACAGTGCTGGCAGGGTGTGCTGCCGGAAAACAACATTCCCGCCCTTCAGAAGCAGCTGCGCGGCCGCATGATCCTGATGGGAGGCATTGGCGCGACAATAGACCGTGCGGATTCCACCGAGGATGAGATCCGCCCGTATGTTCGTGAGGCACTGCAGAGATACTGCCCCGGCGGGCATTATATCCCATGCATTACTTACGGCGCACTGGGAACAGTGTATCCGCATGTAGATCCCTTCATAGACGATGAGATAGAGAAATATAACGCGGGCGTTCATATGCCCGTGACACCGCTTCCGGAAATACCGCGCAGGAATATCGATCATTCCTCCGCGTCAGGGCAGACGGAGACAGCATCAGCCGAAAACAGCGAAACTCTCATTGCCATGACCGAAGCCATGTGCCGCGGTCAGAAGAAAAAAGTTGTAACTCTCTGC
>CACYDX010000308.1 GCA_902773255.1 Oscillospiraceae bacterium | reverse complement strand
GATTCTCATAGTTGAGTATTGAGTTTTCCTCATCAAATACCTTACCGACTTCTATCGCAACCTGAGCTTCCTTGTATCTGTCAGCTAGCTCTCTTAAATGCTTGGCATCGGTACTCACACCGATGATTGAGTTTATTCCGAGTTCCTCTTTCAGTACAGTCTCGATAGTTGCAGCGGCTTTAGATATTTCATCATGTGTATCTTTGGTAGTAAGCGCCTTTATTACAACTATATCCGACTCATTGATGTTGAGCACGAAATCCTTCTGCTTATCCGGGAAAAGGCGCTGGATGGTCTCAACGGATGCTACATCCGGCTTATCGAGCTGACGGACAAGGATAACACTTCTGGGCTCGTCAGTGGCAAAATGCAGTTCCTTGGCTCTGACATAGACATCTCCCGGAAGTATGTTATCCGAGATGATATTCTTTACAAAAGCAGCCTTGTTATGTTTTTCCTCGTAACTGTTCTTAGCCTCGCTGAACGCAATGGCAGCAACAGCGCTGAGTGCCTTTGAGCCTGAATCCGAACCGCTTGCAAATGCATAGTATTCGGTCTTGCCGCTGTCTGAATTGAGCGGGCAGTATGATCTCTGAGAGGTAACGAAAGACTGCCCAGCGTTCTTCTGAACAGCTGCTTCAAAATCATCAAGTTTGGTCCCTACGATGGAAAGATCGGTCGCCGCAACGACCATGCCCATATCATCTGCCACACCGACAGGTCTGTCGATAGATTCTTTCATCTGAACGACAACATTCTGGAAAATTCTTCCGGACATAAGCAGCCTCCTGTTTATATCTGCGAAAAACGCAATTGATTATATAGCAAAACAAACATATGTGTTTAACTCAGTTTTGAATATAATAACTCGATTTTAAGTAATTTTCAATAGAAATGTTGCCTTGTTTTTGTGGAATATTTATGTTTTATTGTGTTATCGCTCAAAAATCGCCCGTAAATTCAGTCATTTTTTCATCTAATTGCCATTGAATAATTTGCACAATTCATCAGCTGAAAGTTCTATGTAATTGCCGATTTCAAGGTCTTCCGGCATGCACAGACCACCGATCGATAACCTTTTCAACGCCTTGACAGGCTTACCTCTGGATGCAAGCATTCTCTTCACCTGATGATACTTCCCTTCAAATACGGTCACCAGACAGCGGGAGCCATCCAACACCTCCAGGCCGGCTGGCAGGCATTCAGTCCCGTCTCCAAGTATAAGGCCATTTGCAAATGCTTTTACATCCTCTTCATCAGGAATGCCATCTACTTCAGCATAATACACTTTACTTATCCCGGAAGCCGGTGATATGACCCTATGTGAGAAATCACCGTCATTCGTCAGAAGAAGGAGCCCTTCAGTGTCCTTATCGAGCCTGCCTACGGGAAACAAGCCCAGATTTCCGTCCCGCTCCGAGAGAAGATCGAGCACTGTGCTTTGTTTTCTGTCCTCAGTAACCGAGAGCACGCCAGAAGGTTTGTTCATCATAAAGTATCTGTATCTTGATGTGTTAAGAAGCTCACCGTCGAACCTGACTTCACTGCCTTCCCTGTCAATCTTCATTTCAGGTGAAAGAGCTGCTCTGCCGTTTACAGTGATCCTTCCGGCTTTTATCAGTCTTTTCACTTCACTCCGGCTTGAAATACCGGTGCCTGTGAGGATCTTGTCCAGACGTTCCTTCATCAAAGCCACCTGCTGTCATATATGTTTATGCAGTATAGCACTTTATATACAGTAATGTGTGAACCTTAAATTAAGAATAAAAAGACATAAATGTTATTGTAAAAAAAGGTCAAGTTGGTATAATATCTGCAGATTTTTATAAAACGAGGTTTTACTGATGCTTATAAACATAAAAAAATTAGATCCTTCCGCCGTGATACCTACTTCCGGTTCACGCTTTTCGGCAGGATATGATCTTTATGCCTGTATCGATTCCCCTGTTACCATTCACCCTCACCAGACACAAAAAGTAGGCACCGGTCTCTCCATTGAGATACCTGAGGGCTATTTTGGAGCCATATTTGCCAGAAGCGGTCTTGCCTCAAAAAGCGGTATAAGGCCCGCAAACTGTGTAGGTGTCTGTGACAGTGACTACAGAGGAGAGTATATCGTTCCTCTTCATAATGATACTGATGAAGACTATACCGTGCGCCATGGAGACAGAATAGCTCAGATGATAGTGCTTCCCTTTCTTTCGGTGGAGTTTAACGAAGTGACAGAGCTTACCGAAACAGACAGAGGAAAAAGCGGATTTGGCTCAACAGGAAAGTAAAAGATAAGGACCGGCTTTGATGCCGGTCCTCGTTTTGTTATTTGAAGATCTTTGCTATGGGACTGTCTGCTGAAAGTATCAGGGTCTTTTCTTCGCCTGTCATCGATTCACTCAGCGCATCAAGTGCGATCATGAAGGTATAGAATTCCGCCTCATCTTCTGAATCATAGACTTCAGAAAGGATCTTCATGTACTCGGCATCTCCCTCAGCTCTGAGCGACTGTGCCTGCGCCTCAGCTTCTGAAAGGATTATCTCCACCTTCTTATCTGCCTCGTTTCGAATGCGCTTTGCCTCGGCATTGCCTTCGGCAGTGTAGGAAGCCGCTATATTGTTCCTCTCTGAGATCATGCGGGTATAAACAGCATCTTTATTATCATCCGGCAGGTCAAGTGTCTTAGTCTCAACCGCAAAAACAGTTATGCCGTATCTATCGAAACTCGATCCGATATTATCCATTACCAACTGAACGACTCTCCCATCGCGTCCGGATATTATCGTTTCCTGCTTCTGAGAAGATATAACGGTTTTGAGTGCATTGTATACTATGGCATTGATCCTGCTCTCAGCATTGCTCACACTCCCTGAAAGTGACTCTATAAAGAGCCTTGGATCATTAATCTTCCACAGTGCGAAAGAATCGAGCACCATTGAATGCTTGTCGGCAGTGATAACATCGCTTATGGGGAGATCATACAGGAGCACGGTATTCGGAAGTTTCGTAACGGTGTTGATGAACGGGATCTTGAAATAAAGTCCGGGAGTTTCCTTAACATCAGTTACCGCACCGAATTCCCAAACAACACCGTACTCATTCTTCTGCACAACGAACAGGGAGTTT
>CACYDX010000307.1 GCA_902773255.1 Oscillospiraceae bacterium | reverse complement strand
TAAGCTTCTTTGATTTCCTGCACCACATTTTTCTGAATGAACGGAATCAATTCTCCCGAATCTGTTTTCCCAAGGATATTCGTCATATCTAAAAAAATAACATCATATTTGTTGAGGTGCTCTTTGTAAGAATCATCTGCCGCGATATGCTTATCCTTAAACAGATCATGAGAGTCACATGTCTTATCATAATAGGCACAAAGCATCTGCGCGGCAAAAGATTTGCCAAATCGCCGCGGCCGACTGACAAAAGTCAGTTTGCGGGGTGTTCCGATCGACTCATTGATCAGTGCGATCATACCTGTTTTATCTACATAATACTGATCACAGATTCCGGTAAACCCGCTGTTGCCCGGATTCAGATATATCCCCATATTGTCACCTCGCTTTGTTTCAGGAAAACGCTTGCACTTCCTGTATGCTTTCTCATACTTTTATTGTGGACAACACCCCGGGAAAAGTCAACTGCTATTGTAAGCACCATCCCAAAAGAACAGAAAAGCAAATACCTCGTTACCATATTTTACTTCTCATGATAGAACATAATGTGGAATAATGCAAGTATTCCGTATTGCATCTTTATTGGTAAGAAATTATAATTAAGATATAGTTTTTTACACGAAGAATAAAGGAGAATTGACTCTGATAAAAAATGGTTGATTGTTTCTCTACTTGCTTTACCCTTATTATTCACAAATCACGTAATGGCTGATGACGAGGAGTTATCAGGAACAAGATGCTGCTGAGATTCCAATCGTATCTTCTTCCACTTCCGGTAAATGTGGTGATAACGCTACCTGGATACTGGAGAATGGCGTTCTTACTATCAGCGGAACAGGAGCTATAATTCATGGTAGGAGGACATGGTTGGTATTGTCCGGGAGTCTTCGACTGTGGTATACTTTATTCATAGAATAAAGCGCCTTGTATAAACGGATTGTTCAATAAGGAGTTGTGAAATATGAAAAAGAGAATTCTATCTTTGCTTATGGCGGGTCTATTGTGCCTGCAGACAGGCGCCTGGGCAGCGGCTGAAGAACTGACAGGCGGGGAACCAGCGGCTACAGATGAGGCTGCTGCCCTGGCTGAAAACCCGGAAACAGGATTTGCTGCGGTATCGGAAGCAACAGAACTATCGGAGGATATTTTAGGTTCACAGGAAGCGGAGGATTCTGAAATTACTTCCGAAGAGACCATTGAGGAAGATCTTCCAGCCATGGTGGGGGACAGTCCGACGATCGCGGAGGCTCATGTGGTTCTGAAGCATTTCCTGACTCACAGCGGTTTTTACAGCGATGGGAGCTACTCGATCATCAACACGATCCCGGACGGGACGGATGCTGACTGTAAGCAGACGATCCAGTATCTTTCTTACGCTGACATGTTCAAGTTTATCTCGGAGGTTTCTCTCGGTTCTTATTACACCGGCATCGTCGAAATGTACGTGGCCTATGGGATGGATGAAGCCGTTCAGATCAAGTATACGCTGAAGGGCGAATCCCAGGGTTCCGCAGAGACTTCACTCCCGCACCCGGCCGAATACAATGGATCTGAAAAGCTCAATTTTACCGTCAACTACAACACCAACATCACTATTTCCAGCCTGCAGGAGTTTGCCAACTCTTCCACAAAAGCCGGCTTTTCCGTATGGAATAAGATCCTGAAGGGTGTGTGCAACGAAAGCATCCCGAGCATCGGCTTCTGGAAATGGACAGACAATCCGGTCGCTTCTCTTTCTGCCCCGACCATCACCGGCTACTACAACAGTGTAAAAGGCGGCGACCTCCGCTGGACATCTGTTCCGAATGCCACCGGATACTATATCTACCGCAACCGTAAGGCCGACGGTGGGAATCTCCTGTGCGCCATCGTTCCCGGCGGAGACACGACCCAGTACATCGATCCCGATATCCGCACAGGATGCTGGGGCAGGGTCTATGTGTATACGGTTGTTGCCTTCAACAGTAACGTTAAAAGTCCGAAGAGCAACGCCGTCACACTGCAGCGGCTGGCTCCCATGGCGATCACCGGCTGCAGCTATCCATCCTCCGGGAGCGTGACCCTTAAGTGGGCGATCACGACAGGGGAAAATAAGGCGCATGGCTATCAGATCCAGTATGCCAGGACAAAAGAAGACCTCTATAACCGGACCGGCACTTTCAAGACCAACAATGTGACCGGGAGGAAAAACCTCTCCCGCACCATCAAAGGCCTGGCAAAAGGTACCTGGTACTTCCGCATCCGGTGCTATGTAGATTATACCCACAGCGTCACTCATGTCACCACCAGAACCTGGAGCCAGTACAGCGAAGTCGCTGCCGTCAAGATCAATTATTAGAACTGCCGGGAAATAACTTAAAGAATTCGGGGACGGGATCCTTGCGGATCCCGTCCCCGGCTTATGTCAGTTCTTTTCTCCCTCAGGGATCGGATAGGGGCCATACATGATCATATCGCCTGTCATGGGTGTAATACAATAGATCACACAGGGATTCTCTGCTGATTCTCTGACCGGCCGGAGCTCCAGCTGAAGAGGATCATCTCCCAAAACTGCAAAATCACCGTTTTTTATCCTTTTGTCGAATGCATATCCGGTCAGTCTGCAGGTTCCGGCTTCTTCATCTATCTCCAGTTCATCCACTTCATTTTTTACATCCATTGAGTCAAATCCGGATACCGGCCAGTTTGAATAATCCTGTACTTCACTTTCAGGATCAGACGAAATTAACGTCAGGTTCTGAATCTCGGCACGATTCCCCGGATAGTCGAGCAGCACACTGAATGTCATATCGACCGTATCCCGCCTAAACCCGGTAAGTTGAAACATAGAACCCGGCAATTCTGTTTTTTCATCCAGAAGGCTTAAAGTGATCGTATCCAGATCGCTTCCCGTCTCTCTGGTCGGGATTATTTTTTCT
>CACYDX010000306.1 GCA_902773255.1 Oscillospiraceae bacterium | reverse complement strand
ATGCGAGAGTGCTGGAACTGGTAGACAGGCACGTTTGAGGGGCGTGTGTCAACCGACGTGGGAGTTCAAGTCTCCTCTCTCGCACCAGCAAAAGACCTCTGATCATTATGATCAGAGGTCTTTTGTTTTTCAGTATACTGAATGCTTAAAATTCCCCTTCCGGGTCAGATTCAAAACGGATCTGACCCGGTATTTCTGCGGGCATCATATTATCCGCAACGGCAAGACGTGAAAAATATTTCGCATGGGCATCTTCATAGGCTGCGTTGAACTCGGCATCGCTTCCATCATGCAGGCTCTCAAAATAGAGGTGTTCATGATCGGCAAGCTCCGGATTAATACGCACCACCGTTGCAACACCGACATTCGAACACACTGCTGCGATACGCCTCAACTCCACCATCAGATTCGTAAAACTGATGTCCGCATACATGGAGCAAATGCCAAGGCTCATGCGGCGCAGATGGTTGCGTTTGAGAACGGTTATCAGTTCTCCCACGATCTGCACAAGTGGTTCGATCTTATGGGCAGACGTCAAATCGCGATTCTGGAAAGTCTTTTCCGTCTCATCGAGGATCTGGGCGATGATCTCAACTATCACTCCGATCTCATCTATTGCCGTCTTTGAGAACGCCGTACCCGTGTTCGCCAGATTGGCACCAATTTCGGCAATATTCACTGCATGGTCGCCAAGTCGTTCAAACTCAGTCGTGACCTTATAATACTGATTGAGTATGGCAACATGCTGTTCCAGCTGCAGGTGCGGAAGGAGCTCAACCGTATAACGGCTCACACGGTCTGTAAGCCGGTCTATATTCTCCTCTTCCTCAAGGATCTCCCTGTGCATGGACTCGTCATATTTATCAAGCAACTGGAATGACTTATCAATATTGTTGCGGGCGGCACGGAACATTGTGAGCAGGAGCTGGTAGCAGCTTCTTAGAGCAAGCGCAGGAGTATCGAAGAAGCGCGGGTTGAGCGCATCGAGCAGGGCTTTGTATTTTTCATCGGGCTCAGCATCATCCTTTATTATCCTGCGGCTGAGCTTTTCGTAAACGTTAAACATCGGAAACAGGCACAGAGAACAGCCAAGGTTAAATATCGTATTTGTATTTGCTATGATGCCTGAATTAACCGGGCGGTCCCACAGACTGTCAAGCAGTCCGAGTCGATGGACTATCGTTACAACGACAAGCACCAGAACTGTCTCGCTCAGGTTAAAGAGGATGTTCACAAGTCCGACGCGTCTGGCATCAGCTTTGGCTCCGATTGAGCAGACTATGGCAGTGGTCACACAGTCTCCCAGGTATATACCAACTATAAGGGTATAAATGGATTTGAACTGGAGCAGACCGGATGCAGAAAAAGCCTGGAGTATGCCTACCGTTGCAGAGGAACTCTGCAGCATGAATGCGACACCCGCGCCGGTGATATACGCAAGGAACGGGTTTTCACCCAGGCCGGCAAACAGGCCTTCGACGAATCCGGACTTTGAAAGGGAATCTACCGCTCCGGTCATGTTGAGCAGACCTGAAAAAAGAACGCCGAAGCCAATCGCTATGCTACCGACCGACTTTGAATTCTTTACAAAGTTTCCCATTATCAAGACCATACCGATTATGAGCGCTATAGGAGCGAGTGTTGAGGGCTGGAAGAACCTTAGCCAGGTCACCCCGGTAGAATCGATATCAAGCAGCCTGATTATCTGCCCGGTAACAGTAGTTCCGACATTTGCTCCTACTATTATACCCAGTGATTGATGTAATGTCAGGATCCCTGCGCCTACGAGACCTGCAGTAATAACGATGGTTGCTGTGGATGACTGGATAAGCGCCGTGACGAGCATGCCGAGGATAAAGGCCTTGAAGTGGCTGTTTGTCACTTTTTCCATCGCGCGTTTCAGCGCGCCGGAGGAGTTTTCTTTAAGTGAATCTCCCATAAGGCGCATTCCGTAAAGGAACATGGCAAGTCCACCCAGAAGGGATATCACGTCAAATACGTTCATAAAACATCCTTTTCAACATTTATGTCAAAACGATTCCGGAGGAAGTATACTAATAAATACAGCAGTTAGTCAAGTTTTTACATATCTCAATATCAAACAAAAACAGCCTGTTTTTACAGGCTGTTTTTATAGATTTCGCTTATTCAGCGCGCCATATCATTTCGCATAATCCACAGCTTTCGTCTCACGAAGTACGTGGACCTTTATCTGTCCCGGATATGTAAGTTCTTCCTCGATCTTCTTTGCGATATCTCTCGCAAGCAGCACCATCTGATCCTCGCTGACCTCCTCAGGCTTTACCATTATGCGGATCTCTCGGCCGGCCTGGATTGCATAGCAGCTGTCGATACCGGGAAAGCTCCTGGAAACCTCTTCGAGTTTTTCAAGACGTTTAACATAGTTCTCAATGTTTTCACGTCTAGCTCCAGGACGCGATGCAGATATGGCATCAGCTGCCTGAACCAGGCAGGCAACAAGAGTATGCGGCTCAACATCGCCGTGGTGCGCCTCAATTGCGTGGACGACTTCCTCTGATTCCTTGTATCTGCGGGCAAGATCTACTCCGATGGTAACATGGCTGCCTTCCACCTCATGATCGATCGCCTTTCCGAGGTCATGGAGCAGCCCCGCTCTCTTTGCCGTTGCAACATCGGCTCCAAGCTCTGAAGCGAGCAGTCCTGCAATATGGGAGACTTCAATGGAGTGGTTCAGAACATTCTGCCCGTAGCTTGTACGATATTTCATTCGTCCGAGAAGCTTAACGATCTCAGGATTCAGGCCGTGGATATTTGTCTCGAACACCGCTCTCTCGCCTTCGGCCTTGATGGTGGCATTTACTTCTTTCTGGGCTTTGGCGACCATCTCTTCAATACGTGCCGGATGGATGCGTCCGTCCTGAATCAGCTTTTCAAGAGCAAGTCTTGCAACTTCTCTGCGGACCGGATCGAATCCGGACACCGTGATAGTCTCAGGAGTATCATCGATGATGAGGTCGCATCCTGTCAACATTTCGATACTGCGGATATTGCGCCCTTCACGGCCGATTATACGGCCCTTCATGTCGTCATTGGGGAGTGGAACGACAGAAACGGTGATCTCGCTGGCATGATCTGCAGCACAGCGCTGTATGGCTGTGGCTATTATTTCGCGCGCTCTCTCATCAGCCTCTTCTTTGTACTGAGTCTCTATCTCTTTAACCTTTACCGCCATTTCATGGGTCACATCATCACGAACAGTGGCGATAAGGTAGGCCTTTGCCTCTTCGACCGACAGCCCCGAGATCTTCTCGAGCATCTCGAGCTGGGCCTTTTTGACCTGCGCTATCTCCTGCTGATGAGCCTCAGCCGCAGCGATCTTTGCGGAAAGGGCCTCATTTTTCTTCTCAACAGCATCGGTCTTTTTGTCCAGATTCTCTTCCTTCTGCTGAAGGCGGCGCTCCTGCTTCTGCAGTTCTGAACGGCGCTCCTTTATTTCACGGTCAAATTCCGCGCGATTTTTGTGTATTTCTTCCTTTGCCTCAACAAGGGCCTCTCTCTTTTTACTTTCGGCGCTCTTTATTGATTCATTT
>CACYDX010000305.1 GCA_902773255.1 Oscillospiraceae bacterium | reverse complement strand
TGTCAGAATACTTTTTGCATGAAAAGCGGTTCTGAATTACTTCTTTGAATTCCATAATGATGCTCCTTTATATCATTCTTGTTGATTACTGCTGAAGGTCGCTAAACGTCTTTTCACCATATGAAAGGCAGAACTTTCCAATGCACTCTATGCTTATAATCTCGATATCCCTCCAGTCCTTCCTCGAGCACCTGCTCCTCATTTATTATGCGCTTTGCTATGATGGGAATATAGAAAAGCATGATAACGAATGAGAAGAGCGATCCGAGCACCAGCGGCATAGCGAGGAATATCAGGAGCGTGCTCATATACATCGGGTGCCGGACGATGCCGTAAAGGCCTGTGTCGATAATTTTCTGTCCCTCCTGCACCTCGACAGTCCTTGAAAGATATGTGTTTTCTCTCAGTACTTCGGCATAAAGCATATATCCGATCATGAATACGGCGGCGGCCGCGTAGGATACCCACATGGGGAGCATGAGCCAGCCGAACCGGAAGCTGAGACCCGCGATCACGAAAGCGGCAAGGAACATTATCGCACTGAGCAGGATCACCGTTTTCTGTTCATCCTGTTTTTCCTTCGCGTTAAGCCTCTTTCTCAGAAGCTCCGGATTCACGGCCATCATTACGAGACCGGCTATGAACATGGGGATGAAAAGTATGCATATGAGCAGCCAGGCTTGCGGGTATCTGAAAGTGCCTGCCGGTATGAACAGCAGAGCGCCAATTATAAGAAGCCCGCTTAGGAATTTCGTTATCGCCTGTGTGAAAAGCTTTGCGTTCATTCTGCCGATCCCCCTTTAAGTCAGATGGTCAGTCCGCGTCCTCCTCCAGAACCTCAAGCAGAAAACTTACGGGACGGAATCCGTCGTTGCAGGATATCATGGCGGATCCGGGATCCTTCATCCAGCCGTCATAAATGTCTCTGCCGCCATACGAAAGTGTCATCACAAAGGGGGAGATGCTCTCCCAGGCGCTGTCACAGAAGCCGTCCGGACGTGACCAGCCGTTTGCCGTGAATACCTGTCCCTGCTTCATGGAGCAGGCATGCTCTATCGGGTTTTCATACTGAGATATCAGATCGTCGTATCGGGCGATCTTTTTCACTGTAATGCGGACCTTTTTCATATTAAGCTCCCCGACATTCAAACAAAATGCATTATTAAAAAGATTATAACCTCTTATTTTTTCCATTTCAATAAAATAAGCTCTCTTTGGAGAACTATATGTTACCTTGCGGGTGCATTGTAAAGAGGATATAATACACTTAAATAAAACTATGCAGAAAAGAGGGATGACATATGCCGCCAAGCGGACACAGTTCAAGCTCGCATTCATCACATTCTTCACACTCTTCGCATTCATCGCATTCGTCTTCGTCGAGCCGTTCATACAGTTCGCATTCGTCTTCGTCGAGTCGCTCATACAGCTCATCGTCGGGTCGCTCGTCATATTCCCGCGCCCCGAGTCCGCATTCATCCTCGAGCTGGAGCAGCAGGCCGGATCCTTCCCGCAGCCGGTCATATTCAGGCCCGTCAAGACCGGCGCCTTCTCCTGCACCGAGACGTCCGCGAGTGAATCAGCCCACAGGCTTCAGACCGGTGGGTGGCAGAAGCTCATCATGGATATACGGACGCAGGCATGACTATGTCTATTATCCCTTTGCCTGGACCGACACTTCCACGGGCACCTATTATGAAAAAGGGTACTATGATGAGAACGGACAGCGCTATGAAAATGTGGCTTTTGAGAAGGACGGTAAATATGAGAATGTTCTCTGCCACTGCTCTTACTGCGACCAGGATTCGCTGCTGACCTTGGATGCAAAGACAGTGCAGACCCACAGTCTCCAGTGCCCTCACTGCGGCGGACCGATGGAGATCCGATCCCAGCTCGATGAGTATTCGAACACCGGCAGTACCAATACTTCTGCTTCATACAGGACCGTGAACACGGAAACTCCAAAGAAGAAAAAACACATAGGACTTATCGTTATCGGAATACTGGTAGCACTGGGAATAATCGGCAATATAGGGAAGAGTGGTTCCGAAAAGGTAGAGACCTATGATACTCCCGAGCAGGGATATGTGATCAACTATAATGACGATGACTATAATGACGATGACTATAATAACGGCAGCAATGTCTCTTTGTTTGGCGAGGTGATTTCTCTGGTGAGGACCGGAGAAGGAGAGTTTGCCATTGCACCTGACGGGACGGTACCGGATAAACAGATCGAATGGTCTTCCTATGACGACAGCTACTATGACGGTGAAAACTGCTGGATCTGGTATAACACGGATATGGATCCGGCCGTCTGGCAGTACTGGTACGACGGTATCTCTTCCGACTTCGGCGACTACGGCTGGATGGAACACGATGACACCGGATGGTACATAGAGGCCTCAAACGGCAACTGGATCAAGCTTCCGGATACTTACAGCACGGAAGGACTCTGGTATATAGCCGACTGATATGTCAATAATAATATGTTGATAATATTATGAAAATAATATTAAGTTAATAATATTACGTATATTAAATTATGACAAACAAATTATGTTAACAATTTCACCGGTTCCTGTTTCGTGACGGGCATCGGTGAAATTGTTCATTTACAATCAAGCTGCTGTAATGTACAATGATACTCAGAAAAAATGCGGTGCAGAAGCCGCTTAAAATGATCGGGAGGTCAATATGCATTTTACAAGAAAAGTAACCAGTGATCTGACATGGGTCGGCGTGGATGACCGCAGACTTGCGTGCTTTGAAGGCGTCTACGGCGTTCCCGACGGCGTGTCCTATAACTCCTATCTGCTTCAGGACGATTTCACAGTCCTGTTCGATACTGTCGACAAGGCAGTATACCAGACTTTTTTTGAAAACGTGAAATTCGCACTTCAGGGCAGAAAGCTCAATTACCTTGTTGTATCCCACATGGAGCCTGACCATGCCTATACGATCGAAGCACTGCTCAGCCGTTACCCCGAGGCTGTCGTAGTATGCAACAGCAAGATCGAGACCATGCTGAAGAACTACTTCGATATAGATTTCACCGACCGTCTCTATATCGTGAAGGAAGGGGATACCTTCAGTACCGGTAAGCACACATTCACTTTTGTTATGGCTCCGATGGTCCACTGGCCGGAAGTCATGCTCACCTACGATCTTACCGACAAACTCCTCTTCTCAGCTGACGCCTTCGGCACCTTTGGCGCACTCAACGGAAGACTATTTGCAGACGAGAGCGATTTCTTCGGTGAGAACCTCGATGAAGCCCGCCGCTACTACACGAACATCGTCGGCAAATACGGCACACAGGTGCAGAATGTGCTTAAAAAAGCCGCCGGTCTTGAACTCAATTATGTCTGCCCTCTGCACGGACCGGTATGGCGTGCCCACTTCGGTGATTTCCTTGAGAAGTATATGCAGTGGAGCTCCTATACTCCCGAGGAAAAGAGCGTCTGCCTTGCGTATGCCTCCGTCTACGGTCATACTGAGAATGCTGCAAACATCCTTGCGGGCAAACTCGTCGAGCGCGGAGTAAAGGTCCGTATGTTCGATACGTCCGTCACCCCCGCAAGCTACATTATTGCAAACGCATTCCGCTGCAGTCATCTTGTACTTGCCGCAACGACCTATAACGCCGGCATCTTCGTCACCATGGAGAACCTGATCCACGATCTCGTGAACCACAACCTCCAGAACCGCAAGGTGGCCATCATGGAGAATGGTTCCTGGGCTGCCGCCAGCGGCAATCTCATGAAGGAGGCCCTCAGCAAGCTGAAAGGGATCGAGTTCATAGGCGAGAAGATCAGCCTGAAATCCGCTTTAAAGGAAAACCAGCTGGCCGAGCTCGATGCTGTTGCTGACCTTATAGCGGAAGACATATGCCCCGCTCCCGTTGTTGCTGCTGCTTCCGCTCCGGCGGCTGAGCCCGGTGCAAAGCTGCCCGTGGATGACGGCGTGTTCAAGAACATGACCTACGGCGTTGAAGTCCTCACCACGAGAGTGGATGGGAAGGACTACGGATGCATAATCAATACCGCAGGCCAGGTCGCCGCGAGCGATCCGCGCAAGATCACCATCTCCTGCATTAAGAAAAACTACACCTGCGATATGGTCGCCAAGGCAGGGAAGTTCAATATCTCCATCCTGACGGAGGATGCCCCTTATGCGCTGTTTGAACAGTTCGGATTCCAGTCCGGACGTGATGTGGCGAAATTCGCAGGCTTCGATCACTTCGACCGCAGCGGCAACGGCCTG
>CACYDX010000304.1 GCA_902773255.1 Oscillospiraceae bacterium | reverse complement strand
GTCACGTAAGGGACGTAATAAAGGAATGATTGGAAGAACCGGTTTTTGACCGGTTTTTTCATTATGAGCGAAGCGGCCACACGCATGAGCCAGGTGGCGAACGCCATTACCAGAATGTAGATGTAGGCGTTAATCTGCATTTACCGCACCTCCTTCAGGATCCTCAGTCTTACGCGGGAACAAAGCCGCGAAGACCGCGGAAATGACTACTGTGAGAAGTATGGTGCGGTTGCCCTGCGACATGCCGGAGATGAACGGCAGATGAACCGATGCGTATGACAGTGCAAAACTCACAATAACTGCAGCGAGGACGGCCTTGTCCTTGCGTGCGGGCGGTATTATCACAGCGATGAACATGCCGAATAGAGCAACACTCAGTGCGCTTACGATGCGCAGCGGCAGTATGTTTCCCATGGATATCCCGAGTGCTGTTCCGAGTGCCCACATAGGCACGGCGGCAATAAGCGCTCCGAAGGTATAGTAAGGGGTAGGGACGCCCGGCCTTGCGATGGTGATGCCAAATATCTCATCGGTGATGCATGTGCCTACAAGGAGGCGTGTCCTGAGAGGAGTGCCCTCAGGCATCCGCTGGTTGAGCGCAAACCCCATAAGTATGTATCGGGCGTTGATGATAAACATCAGCACCATGAGCTCAATCAAAGTGGTGTTAGTAGCGTAAAGTGCAAAACCCATATACTGGCCTGCGGAAGCGTAAGTGATCATGCTCGCAAAAAAACCCTGGAGCGCGCTGAACCCGTAGTCGCGGGCAGCTATCCCCAAAGAAAAAGCAACGGCAAAATATCCGAATCCGATCGGAATGCCGTTCCTGTATCCCTGCATGAATATCTCTCGTCCTTTTTCCATCCTGTACCCCAGATATGATTTGCTGCTTTCCACTTTAGCACTTTGAGCTGCGGCTTGCAATGTCAGACGCAATTGTGTATCGATAATGACACAATTGTGTGCTAAAATTACTATGAATGATTATATAACGGAGGTAATTTGAAACTGAAAGATGAATAGCAAAAGATGGTTATATCTTGGTATTGGGACACTTACACTGCTATTTCTGGGGCTTATTTACGCATGGTCGATCTTCAGGACACCGATCGGGGAACTGTTTCCGGACTGGAGCATTTCACAGCTGTCGCTGACATTCACTATCTCGATGGTATTCTTCTGCCTGGGAGGTTTCGCAGGCGGAGTGCTGAGTAAAAAACTGAGCATAAGAGCGAGGATGCTGATATCCGCTGTCATGCTGCTGATCGGTTTCTTCATGGTATCTACAGTCAGGACAGATTCTCCAGGAGCAAGCCTGACGATGCTCTATATATTCTACGGAGTATTCGGAGGCGGCGGAGTAGGTATTGCCTATAACGGTGTCATAGGTACCCTGAACAAGTGGTTCCCTGACAAGGTAGGACTGGCATCAGGAATAATGTTGATGGGATTTGGCCTTGGAGGTCTCGTTCTGGGTTCGGTCGTGAATTCAATGATAGGATCGATGGGCATACTCCCTGTATTCAGGGTGCTTGGTATAGTCATCTGTATTGTGTGCGTGCTTGCAGCGCTTATAATCAAAGCTCCGGGCGAAGAAGACTCGAATGCGCTGGCCGTGATGGCCGCATCCGCGTCGAAAGGGAAGACCTCTGATAAACAGGCCGGAGCAGCCGTCAGAAACTACACTGCCGGAGAGATGCTGAAGACTCCGAAGTTCTGGTTCTTTACGATCTGGGCGATCCTTATCAATTCGGCAGGTCTGCTGGTCATCAACAGTGCTGCGAACATTTCCGTGGCATTCGGAGGCGCGGCGATACTCGGCATGATAGTTTCGCTGTTCAACGGAGCCGGCCGTATCATCGCGGGCAACAATTTCGACAGATTCGGAAGGTTCACCTCTACTATTGTAAATAACGCATTCATGCTGATTGCCGGTATTCTGCTGACACTGGGGGGCATGACAGGTGCTTATATATTCATACTCTGCGGACTCGTTTTCGTGGGGCTTGCTTACGGAG
>CACYDX010000303.1 GCA_902773255.1 Oscillospiraceae bacterium | reverse complement strand
GCAGCGCATGCGGGCACAGTGGCTGCCGCCCCCTCGATATAAAGCGGCGAGCGCTCGCTTATAAAACCCCGCTGCATGTCTATGACTATGAGCGCAGAGCTGTTTTTCATCATTCAGCGCCGTCCTTTCAACAGTAAGAGAAATCGATCCGTAAGCTCAGAATAACACCCTGTCTGTTCCCCGTCAATCATTCTGCAGATACACTGTCAAAAACCGCTCTGTTCAATCTGCGGATAATATGTTATATTTCAATTGATATGGTTTGTTGAATCAACGCTTCGGAAACGGAAAGATCGGTAACAGTATGAAATCACTAATCAGAAAAGTGCGCTCCAGCATGTCGATGAATGTTATAGGAGGGCTTGTCAGTCTGGTATCACTGTTCGGACTGATCGTCTGCATCATCGGCAACAGGAGCTTTGTCAGCGCATTCAAAAATGAGTATTCCTCCGTAACATATCACATGGCCGAGACTGCAGCCATATTCGTTAACGGAGACCATATCGATGATTATCTCGCCGGCGGAGAGATGGATGAATATGCTTCTGCGAAACGCCATCTCGACAGTGCCTGCCGCAGGCTCAATGTCTCCCTGATATATGTGATAAAGGTGGACACGAGCGATTACGGCAGCTTTGTATCGGTGTTCAACGCCGTAAACAACGCTGTGGATAATTCCCAATATACCGAATGGGAGATCGGGTATCAACGCAATACCACCAATGACGAATACAGGTGGAAATACAAAGCCATTTACGAAGAGGGCAGCGAATATGAGACCATCTTCCGCCTGCATCCCACTGACGGCGCCCATCCGCATATGACCACGATGATCCCCGTTAATAACTCTGACGGCGAAGTCACGGCAATACTCTGCATGCAGAGACCGGTAAGGGAAATGAATGAAGCGCTGTGGCCGTATTTTCTGTTCATAATCTTCGGCGTGATCCTTGTGGGGCTGGCAATTTCCTTTATAGTGGCCCGTTTTCTTAAGAGATCGATCATAGAGCCTGTCGAAAAGGTCTCAAAGGAGGCATCCCGTTTCGCACTGGAGCATTCCCTGAGCAAACCGCTCGGCGAGATAAGCAAATATGTTGTAATTCGCGAGCTTGCAGGGTCTATAGACTCTCTCGAAACGGACATGGTGAACTATATAAGGAATCTCACCACTGCAACGGCCGAGAAGGAGAGAATGGGAGTGGAACTCTCTATTGCCGCTACTATCCAGAAGGACGCCATCCCGGATGAGTTCCCCGCTTTTCCCGACCGGAACGAATTCGATATATACGCGCTTATGGACCCCGCCAGAGAGGTGGGCGGTGACTTCTATAATTTCTTCCTGATAGACGATGACCATCTCGCTCTGGTGATGGCGGACGTTTCGGGCAAGGGCATCCCGGGCGCTCTGTTCATGATGATCACGAGCATCCTTCTCCAGAACAGGGTGCTGGAGATAAAAACTCCGTCAGAGGTGCTGCGCATCATGAATGATGATCTCTGTGTGCACAACCAGGCCGATATGTTCGAAACGGTATGGCTCGGCATACTTGAGATCTCCACAGGGCATATCATCGCAGCGAACGCCGGGCATGAATACCCTGCGATATACCGTAAAGGCGGGAACTTCGAGCTTTTGAAGGATAAGCACGGCTTTGTGCTCGGAGGCATGCCGGGAATGAAATATAAGGATTATGAGCTGAAGCTCGGTAAAGGCGACAAGCTCTTCCTCTATACCGACGGCCTGCCCGAGTCCACTGACTGTGAAAACCGCATGTTCGGCACTGACGGCATGATAGAGGCCCTGAATCAGTTTAAGGACGGATTGCCCGAGGAGATCATCAAAGGCATTCATAAGAGCGTGGACGCTTTTGTGGGAAAAGCGGACCAGTTCGATGACCTCACGATGCTTTGCATCGAGATAAAGGAAGACGTGCGTCCGGAGGATGGTCCGGCTGCTGAATAAAGGCAAAGAAGCGCTTTTTGAGCGCTTCTTTTTATATAAACGGCATTTCCTGCCATAAAGGAGAAGACCATGAAAAAATTTCTGAAAGTCCTGTTTAAAACAGTTCTCGGCATCGTACTGGGACTGGCGGCTGCCTGGCTGATCCTGCTGGCCGTGAACTTTGGATTCACGCTGTCGCTCCGGAGTTATATCAGGAGCTTCGACCCGGTGGCCTATGACGAAGCATCGCGTGCAGTTCCCGAATACGATGAGGATTTGGGCCATTACGCGGTCACCGCAAACGAGGACCTGAAAATCATGATGCTCACCGACATCCATATCGGAGGCGGCTGCTGGACGCACAGGAAGGACATGAAGACCGTCTACGAGCTCATCACCATGCTGCAGAATGAGAAACCGGATCTTGTGATCCTCTGCGGCGACAATACCTGTGCGGTGCCCGGACCCGTATATAACGGCGGCGGCACGATCAACAACAAAATGGCCGCCAGGGATGTCATAGAGATCTTTGAACATGAAGGCGTTTATTTCTCAACGGTCTTCGGCAATCACGACACCGAGGCCTTCGGATATACCGACCGCCTGCATCTTGCGAAGTTCTACGAGAACGAAAAGTTCAGGTACTGCATTTTCCGTTCGGAGTTCTCCGATCCCGAGGTCCCGCGCCCGAGCGTGACCAACCAGTTCATCGTGGTGAAGGACAGCGCGGGAGCACCGTCCGGGCTGATACTCCTCGTGGACACCAACGATTATATCGACGG
>CACYDX010000302.1 GCA_902773255.1 Oscillospiraceae bacterium | reverse complement strand
TTCGAACCCTCACATACGGAGTCAGAGTCCGCTGTGCTACCTTTACACAATCCCGCTAAACGCAAAAATCATTATACGCAAAAACGGGACATTGTCAAGAATTATTTGCCGCAAGCGCGGTTTCATAGTAATAGTTCACCAGAAGGTCAACGCATGCGCCGTAGCTTTTCAGGCCGAGATCCTGATTATAGCTGTACAGGAAGTTTTCATATACAGTGTTGCTGGCTTTCTGAACGGGAGTATCAAAGCGCTGCCAGTATTCCCTGTTCGCCTTCAGATCAGCCAGCACCTTTTCATCGAGCCCTTTATAGATCTCCTCCCATTTTTCATAGTCAGCATCATAGAGGGCATTGCCCAGATGGGTATAAGCCAGGACCGCCGCAGAATAGACATAGTCCGGATCGCCATATTCAAGTGAGGCAAGCACCGCAACGAAATTCGCCTCCTGCTCCTTTGCCACTCCCCTCTGATGCGCGAGCTCGTGGGCGACCGTGGAAGCAAAGTAGGCAGAGGGCGTTTCAGTGTTTACATTTGCCTCGGCTGTAAACGGGAAGAAGAATCCCGTGAAGTCCACATAGCTCATTATCCTTGAGCAGATAACGCCCTTTGCTCTCACCTCAGGCCCTTCAAGGCAGGGATATCTCTTTTCGGTTTTCAGATAGACCTCGTCGGATACGGCTATAATCGACCCGGTATCCGCGCTGTATACTCCGTTTGGATCTCTTGTTACCAGAGCCGAATACTCATTCGCCATACCGGCGAAATACTCCGTAACCTCCGCGAGTTCGCCTGCGGAGATCTTATCGTTTTTCAGGCCGCTGCGGGTTATGAAATCATCACCGTAGTAATAAACTCCCCAAAGCAGGCAGAAACCCGCATAGATCATGAGACCTGCCGTAATGAAGGATATCAGTGTTTTATATACGCGCTTAAGTTTATCAGGTTTTCTGAACAGCGCTATGATCTGCAAAACGAGATAGACGATGCTCAGTATCACAAGCAGCGCAATAAGCAGCTCAGCGACCGAGAAGGGCACATGGGATGTCCACACGGACAAAGCCCTGTGTATCGGCCGGATGGCGTGATCTGAGATCCACATCATCTGCAGCCTGCCCGATCTTGTAAGCAGGTGGAGCAGGATGATGACGGCACTCAAAACTATCAGAAAATATCTGACAGGGCATATCTTCAGAAATGAAGATATGCCCTTTTTTTTGCTGTTTTCGTTCATTGTTCGGGCTGCTGTATCCTTTCGTTTCGCTCCATGGCTCTTACAAGATCGTGCACGACCTGGACCGTATCGTAGTTCGGGACAAGCACATAAGCGGGTCCGCCCATCGCATAGCAGAAGTCAGAGGTCCCGTAGCCTTTTACCGTATATTTGATGATCTCCCATGAGGGATTCGACTGCAGCTGCTCCTTGATTATCCTTGACATCAGATCATAGGGAACGGAGGTATCGAAACTGTCGGATACTGCGTCCAGAACATCGTTATATGTATAGAGGATATCCGTGGATATGGCCTGATTTATGATAGCGCTGATTATCAGCATATGTCTTGATCCGCGGTCTACCTCACCTCCTAGATAGGTCCTGTCGCGGGCGACAAGAAGAGCGTCCTCACCGTTTATATGGACCGTGGGATAGCCTTCGCCGGGCGAGATGTCCAAACCGCCGAGAGCGTCTATAACATCGACAAACCCGCTGAAATTGATCCTGAAGTAGTAATCCACATCACAGTCATACAGATTCGACAGAGTTCCCATGCTGCACTCCGGGCCCCAAAGACCGGCATGCGTAAGTTTGTCCTTGTACTGGCCGGATACGGTGGTATTGACATAGTAATCTCTCGGAGTGCTCACGAGGAAGATCTGGTGCGTCTGATCGTTTATGAAAGCGAGCACGTTGACATCGCTCCGGCTTTTGACGGAAACAGCACCGTAGGAATCAATACCGGAAACATAAATGGCAAAGGTATGGTCCTCATATCCGAGCTGGGCAGGCGTTGCCTCATCTTTTTTGATCGGGCTGTCGCCAATGTCGCCTACATCGTATGAGATGGTCGACAGGGTACTCTCCACCTGGTAGACATCCACCAGACGAACCAGTTCGGCTATATCCGTATACTCCGGATCTTCCATTGACTCAAGCAGTTCGACATGGTAGGTCTCCAGAACGGCAGCCTGAATCTCTTTATTATACAGCGCTGAAATAAGCTTGATAACGCTGTCATATTCTGCAACATACAGGGTGGTGCCAAGATCGGACGCGACCTTGAGCAGCGCCTTGTTTGCATCGTCTCTGTCATCGGACTTCAGAACACCGAAGGTATAGCCCTTGAGATCCGCTATAGTCGCCGCATTGTCATCGGTGTTGACATACACTCCCACTTCCGCCAGCAATGCTGAAGATGAAGTTACCTTCTGCGCTGTTTCCCATGCTTTCGTCAAAGCGAAGCCGCCGACTGCCAGTCCTGCCAGCATGGCAAGTGAAAGGAAAGCCCCGACAGCAAAGCGTACGGGTTTTTTCGTGCTCCATGTCATTGCAACACATATGAACGCAAATCCGACAAGGATCAGAACAGCTGCAATCACCAGATACGAAGGGAGAAGATCCAGCTTCAGTATCATAAGCGTGACAAACACAATACCCGCGATAAGCAGAGCACAGATGATGATCGCAGGGACGAACGACAGCGCTTTCTTCTTTTTGACGTCCGGAGTTCTTTCAGCCGCAGTCTCTTCTTTTATACTGTTCTCAGCGGCGTTTTCCTCTGTTTTTTTCTTTTTACCAAACATATATGCCTCTCCGATATACTTTCTACAAGTATTGGATTATATAATTCTATTCCGCTCAAGTCAAACACCAAGTTTATTTTTGGTGCGATCGTTTACAAATTCTATGATATTTCCTTATATTTTTCAAGAAACCGGGCAAGTGCATCCTGCCAATGGGGCAACGGGCTGAATCCCGCTTCCGCCAGCTTTGACTTATCAAGCCTGCTGTTGAAAGGGCGCTTTGCCTTGCTCAGGCCGTATTCCGCAGTGGTGACAGGGATCACATCAGTATCCAGGCCGGCAAGCCTGTAGATCTCTTTTGTGAAATCATACCATGAGATATAGCCGCCCTCGTTGGTGGCGTGATAGAAGCCGTATCTGTCCGTGACGATCATGTCCGCCAGCAGCACTGCCAGATCCGGTGTATAGGTCGGCGTGCCGACCTGGTCGTTTACCACCCTGACAGTATCATGAGTTTTTCCTACTTTCAGCATCGTCTTCACAAAGTTTTTTCCGTTGAGTCCGAAGACCCACGCTATACGGACGATGAAAAACTTATCGAGGATAGCAGAGACAGCCTGCTCACCTCTGAGCTTGCTCTCGCCATATACATTCAGCGGTGCGAAATCCTTGCAGTCAGGCTGCCAGGGCCGCTCACCCCCTCCTGAAAACACATAGTC
>CACYDX010000301.1 GCA_902773255.1 Oscillospiraceae bacterium | reverse complement strand
GGATATCTTCTTCGACGGCGAAGCCTGCCGCTTCGTCCGCCCCCGGCAGGAAGCGCTTCTGCTGGTGTAAAGGAAATATACAAAAGGAGCCACGCGCTGCGCGCGTGGCTCCTTGTTTATGCGATTTAGTCCTGCTTGTTGGCCATTTCCTTGCTTTTTCTTTCCTTACATGGTAAAATATTCCTACCACACAACCGAATAGACTTGGACGTATCGCGGAAGTATGCATTTTACCATCCCGGTAAAAATGCATGCTCTTTTCGGCATACTTTCGTATGCGTCTGAGGTTGTGTGGCGCAATCGGAGCCTGCGTTTTTCGTGCGCAGCTTCGGCTACGCACTTTTTATTTTGAGAGGAAGGTTTTTCATGTTTTGCAGACATTGCGGCGCATCGATCCCCGATGATTCCAGCTTCTGTCCAAAGTGCGGAAAAAGTATCGAATCTATTCCCATAAAGCAAACACCTTCACTTGATTTTGACGCCGAGCCACAAAAAACCGTCGTTCCAAAAAGGAAAAGATCTCTCAGCTTTGTAATGGCGTTGGCAGTCGTCTTTGCGATTATTTGTGTTGCTGCCTTTATTCGTTCCCAGCAGAAAACACGAACAAGCTCTGTAGAAACTGTTTCCGCAAACCAAACAACGAAAACAGATTCCACTTCCACGCGCCCCAGCACATCCACATCTCAGTCCGGAACCTCTGCAAAGCCCAGCACTCAGGCTCCCGCGAAAAAGCCTGAGCCGCTTTCCTACCCTGCCGGAACATATGAGGTCGGCAAGGACATCCCCGCAGGAGAATATGTACTGTTCAGGGATTGTGCGCTTGCCAACTTCATCGTCTCCTCCGATGGGACCGGAACGTTTGACTCGCAGATCACATCCGACATTTTCGACTATAACACCATTTTGACCGTGGAAAGCGGCCAGTTTTTGCAGCTTGCCGGCTGTCACGCCATTTCTATCAAGGACAAGCCGGAGGTTCTGACCACAGGCAGCGGCATGTTCAAGGTGGGTGAACACCTGGCGGCCGGGCTGTACCGCATCACGCCGGATCCCGTTTCTGAAGAACGCCCTGTGGTTCCTGCTGTTTTTTTGTCAGTAAACAGCAAGCACATCATGGAGAACAACCTCTTTACAAGGATGGTTTCTGATCCTTTTCTGCTATTTTTGAAAGATGGACAGTATCTCAACTTGAATCACTGCACAGCGAAAAAAGTTTCTCTTTCCGATGTGGGCGCTTACCGCGCCAGCACGTATAAAGTCGGAAGCGATATACCCGCAGGAACTTATGTCTTCTTTGCCGACACTGGTTTTGGTTATCTGGAAATCGACAAAGATTCCAAAGGATCCCTGGATTCCATTGTCTATAACGAAAACATCTCCTCCTTTGATATTGCAGAGGTCAAAGACGGGCAGTATCTGAAAACAATGGGCTGTTATGCCCTGCCCCTGTCAGAGTTTCCCTATCTGGACACCACGGGAGACGGTGTGTTTCTCATCGGCACCCATCTCCCTGCAGGAGAGTATAAACTCAGCGCCACAGGCAGCATGGAAGCCTATTATGAGGTGGATTCCATTGCTACCCCGTCGGTCTTTGATATCGTTACCAACGATCTCTTCTCCGGCTCGACTTACATTACCGTCCAGGATGGGCAGTATCTCAAGCTTCGGAACTGCCGGTTTGAATCCGGGCCGAGGCGGTATCAGGGGCTTTCTTCAAAGATCGATATCGAAACCTTTGTGGCTGTTCTTTTGGATGAAGATTTCCGGGTATACTTAAAGGGTGGAGATTCTCTTCTTGGGGACTCCTTGTATAAATCTAATACATCCGAAACTTATGGCGCTGCTGACTTGGAGTCTTTTTTCCTGAACATTTTGGACTATCTTTGTCAGGAAATGACATCCTCCAGTCCCCTGAGTTCACAAGCAAAGGATTCTGAGAACACAATCCCATTATCTGTTCCCAATGTTAGTTTGGCGCTGGAATATAGTTATAGGTTGTTCGAATATGTAGACTTCAAATTGTCCGATTATGCTGCTTCTGTTAATTATGTCAACTCAAACGTTGTCAATTCCGACCGGAACACCCTCGGTAAATTTTCCTGACGCTTTTGTGAAATAAGAACCCCCCGGAGCATACGCTCCGGGGGGTTCTTATTTCACATTTAGTCCTGCTTGTTGGCCATTTCCTTCAGGGCGTCCTTGCGGGACAGGTTGATGCGGCCCTTCT
>CACYDX010000300.1 GCA_902773255.1 Oscillospiraceae bacterium | reverse complement strand
ATCTGATGATATATCTCCTTCTGTACTGATACCGCAGACAGGTTCTCCGAGGTATACACATATTCCGATACGTAATTGCATCCGGCCACATATGCGTGCATACTGTCAATAAGCAGAGATTTATCCTTTTCATCCGGATAAATCCGGATCTTCAGCATTTTTACCATTTCCATCCGGCAGAATCTCCTTTCTTACCATTTTTCAGGTCTCTGAAACATTATGAGGCCGAAAAATGATATCCTCAGGTTTCCCTCAGGGTCTCCTCAGGGTCTGTCTTATTATCTTATTATATCATATGGCATGTCCCATAACTGGTACGTAAAAGGCTATTTCGGCGTATCTCGATTAACTAAAGATTAACAAATTGCATTTTTTTTGTGAACAAGGAGGCGGCCTGTGCCATGTTTTTCGGACATCAATAAGAATGCGACAAAAAGCGCCGTGCCGGACGCAATTCCTCCCGCCACTTACAGAAGTGGGGGACTCCTTGCTCACGGCTTGTTGAATAAAAAGAGGCTGTAGCAAAATAAATGCTACAGTCCCTTCATTATACGATTTTGTTGAATCAAAAACCTTGTTCAGATTACTTAATCTCAACTTCTGCGCCTGTTGCAGCGATCTTCTCTTTGAGAGCTTCAGCGTCTTCCTTGGACAGTCCTTCTTTAACTGTCTTGGGAGCAGCTTCAACAAGATCCTTAGCTTCCTTGAGGCCGAGGCCGGTGATCTCGCGGATAACCTTGATAACGTCGAGTTTCTTAGCGCCGAAGGACTTGAGAACGACATCAAACTCAGTCTTTTCTTCTGCTGCGGGAGCTGCTGCGCCAGCGGGGCCAGCTACTGCTACGGGAGCTGCTGCGGATACGCCGAATTCCTCTTCGATAGCCTTTACCAGGTCATTGAGTTCGAGGATAGAAAGTGATTTAATAGATTCAAGAATCTGAAGTGACTTTTCTGTAGCCATTTTAATTTCCTCCGTTAATACTATATTTGTTTAGAGCTGAATCATTCAGCTGCAGCTTCTTCTGCTGCGGGTGTCTCTTCTGCTTTTTCAGCAGGTGCAGCTTCCGCTGCGGGAGCTTCTTCTGCTGCGGTTTCAGCAGGTGCGGGTTCAGCTGCAGGTGCTTCTGCTGCAGTTTCAGCTGCGGGAGCTTCTTCAGCTTTCGGAGCTTCTACCTCGCCTCTGTCTGCGATAGCCTGAAGAACATATGCTAGTTTGTAAAGCGGGCTCTGGATACTTCCGAGGAGCTTTCCTATAAGGATTTCCTTCGGAGGAATCGTTGCGAGTTCGTTTACGACTGCTGTGTCAATGACTTTTCCTTCAAGAAAACCGCCGCGGATCTCGAATGTCTCGATCTTCTCAGCGTATTCCTTCAGGATCTTTGCGGGAGCTATCGGATCATCGTAGCTGATCGCAATGGCGTTCATTCCATTGAGTTCAGACTTGAGGCCATCGAAGCCGGCCTGCTCGCAAGCCTTGCCGATAAGGGTATTCTTGATAACGGTGTAGTCAACGCCGGCAGCTCTCATCGCTGCGCGGAGCTTTGTATCGTCATCAACTTTGATACCTTCATACTTGACGAGAACGCCTGCTGCGGCGCGTCCCATCTTCTCTGCAAGATTTCCGACAAGAGCTTTCTTCTGCTCCAATACTTTCTCGCTGGGCATGTCTTATCCTCCTTGTTAGAATCTGTGCGGTAACATGAAAAAGGTCTTTCCAAGCTTCACGCGAGAAAAGACCATAATAACCAGTATTATATAAAGTCTCTCCTCGGCAGGAAAGCTTAAAGCTTTTACTGTAACCTGCTGTCTTTGGTTCAACAACACGGGTATTGTACATCAACAGTATTCATTTGTCAATACTGTTTTTAAGATTTTTTACCGAATCAAGATAATCTTTTGAGCTCTTCTCAAATTTATTCTCACCGGGAACATAATACTTTTTGTCCTTGACTGTATCAGGCAGGTACTGCTGCTTCACCCAGTGTCCCGGATAGTCGTGAGGGTACTTATAACCCTTAAAAAGAGGGCTTTTCAAATGGATCGGAATATCAGCGCCGAGCCCTGAGTGAATATCTTCCGCGGCCATATCATAAGCGGATATTGCGGAATTGGATTTCGGTGCCGTCGCCAGTATGATACACGCGTTTGCAAGAGGTATCCTTGCTTCAGGCAGCCCAAGTTCTTTCGCCGAGTCGACGCATGCCTTGACTATGACAGGTGCCATGGGATAAGCGGGGCCTATATCCTCAGATGCTATGACCATGAGCCTTCTGCATGGTGAGATCAGATCTCCGCCTTCAAGGAGCCGTGCGAGATAAAACACTGCGGCATCGGGATCTGAGCCGCGTATGGATTTCTGGAGGCATGACAGAAGATCGTAATGCACGTCTCCGTCCCTGTCGAAATTGCTTTGCGCATTGGATGGTATAATAGCCTTGGAT
>CACYDX010000299.1 GCA_902773255.1 Oscillospiraceae bacterium | reverse complement strand
GGCTGTCAAACAGGATTCTGGTTTTGCTGCCCATCTTCTGCCATCTCCTCCGGCTGTTTCAGCAGTGGTTGAGTGCCTCTTTGGTAAATGCACCATCCCGCAGTTTTTCCCCGACGCGCTTGGCGTTTTTCAGCATTTCGGCGTATTCTTCCTCGGACACCCGGTCAATTGCCCTGTGGAGATCGTACAGGGAATCCACGGTGATGCCAACCTTATTCTTCACAATAAATTCCGCCAGCGAAGCCTGACTCCAAATCGCCACAGGAAGGCCCGAAGCCAGGTAAAGGGAGGTTTTATGGGGGCAGTTGATTCTCAGGTATTCGCCAAATGTGTCGGAACAGGTTTCAGCCAGCCTGCCATCCCATACCAGTCCAAAGCTTCCTTCCATCTGGTACGGTATTTCGGTGGGCGGGAAAGCGCCATAGTATTTGCTTGAGCCATGGAGCCTGCCGGTAAAGTCCACGCCATACAGGTTGAAATCGCAATTGGTTGGCAGGTTGTACACATAGGCGGCTTTTTTTGCCCGCAGGTTCCCGGCGACGATGACGGGCTTATTCTTCCCCGTTTTTCCTTCCCGCAGGGAAGAATCAAAGCCTGGGATCAGATAGTCGAATATTCCCAGAACGACCAGCTTCTTCGCGTCCACGCCCATGGCCACCAGGATTTCAGCCATATTTTTGCTATGGATAATCACTTTGGTCGCGCCTTTCAGCACCACGATTTCCGCCAGCTTTGTCTTGAACTTCCTGAAAACGGACGTATTGGCCAGCTTGCCATGGCGGAGGGATTGCAGGTCGTGGATCAGCACGATCGAGGAGACCCCTTTGGCGTTAAGGTAATTGATCAGCAGTTTAAAAAAGATCGTGGTTTGCATGGTGGGAAACTGGATGAACAGGGTATCGCCCTGTTTGAGCTTCGAGAACGCCGCTTTAAAGCTTTTATAAATGCTCACCTGCTTAATGAACTTGGAGATCGGATTCTTTGCCTCGTTTTTTGCAGAATCGCCATACAGCACCTGCAGCGCCTGATAGCCAAGCGATTCCACGATCACATCCAGGTCGTCACGGGCCTTTTCACCCGCCGTCATTTTCACTTTCTCGTTCACATAGAGTTCTTTACAGTAGTACTTCATTAATCATCACTCCGCTCTACCTGATGTCGTTGGCGACTGAAGCGTTTGATTCAGCCAGCTTTTTTCTGGTGATGCAAGTAGTTTCATTCCATTCTTCTTATTTGTCTGCTGTCGGTTTGGCATAGCCGCTAAATCTTATAATATCCATCGCTATCCACTGGATCGCCAAATGTTTTCAGCCATTGCGGCGTATGGGAATGAAGATTTTCCTGCTTATGTACATCTTCAACCGCTTCCGGCAGGCTACGTTTTTTTGATGAGACATATACCGTGAAGGCGATAATCAGCGGTGTGGCAGCTACCAGAGGATATCCGTATCGGATCAGTCCGTTCACATGGGACATGAACAATC
The DNA here is from genome assembly GCA_902773255.1 of Oscillospiraceae bacterium. Classification (GTDB taxonomy): domain Bacteria; phylum Bacillota; class Clostridia; order Oscillospirales; family Oscillospiraceae; genus Limivicinus. Next base: position 3,326 of record CACYDX010000299.1, on the reverse strand, counting down.
CGATCAGGAGGAACAGGTGAGGGGCCAGACCTATCACTGACAAAAGTGAACGGGATTTGATGGAATAACCAAGCATGATGATCAATATCCATGCTGGCAATCCGTTTCCGCACATCAGCCGCGCAATGGGATATTTACTCCACGATTTCCAGTAATTTTGTATCTTGGACAGATTTTTTCCGCTTGCAAATTCAATATTGTGGAATGAGTTGTTCTTAGAAATATAAATAGCACCTGTAAAATTATGATCATACCACGGATTGATATGCTCAAATGACGTCATGATCATTCCTTTTAAAAAGAGTCCGGGATGCTTTCTGATAAGTTTAAAATACAAATCCCAGAATTCCTTATGGTCTTCCGCTGTACCGTGGTATGTCGCTTTCACATCATCAGAGATCATGGGGGTATACTTTTCCACGATCGTGTTAAAATTCAGCGTTCCATTGATAATTCGTATTTCGTCTTCCGTCATTTCGTCGCCGTATTCTCTGCAATACAGAGCCACCTGCTGAAACTGCATGCTGTAGTTTTCCCGTTCCTTTTCGGGCCTGAATTTCATCAAAGGGAAAAGAAACTTGTTACAGCCCATGAACAGGGCAACAACGATTGCCAGGCATATACCGAACGACAGGTAATACTTCTTTCCGCTCTTCAATATCAAAACAATGATGCAGAGAACGGCCAGATAGAAAGTGGCTTTTCGGGTAAACGCCACCATGATCGAACAAAAACACATCCAGGCAATGTCGCCTTTTGTAAGCTTATCTTTCTCAACGCAGTTGAGAAACTCCAGATAGAAAAGCAGATACCAGCCGGTATGGATCACGTCTTTCATGGCTTTCACAGCCGTCATGCCCCATACCGGAGTATATCCGAAAAACAGAATGGAAATAATGAAAAACGCTTTTGACTTTGTGTATTTATACGTGCGGGAACAAACAAGCGCCATGCTGATCGCATTCACGACCGACTGAATCAAAGTAATTTTAAAGAGGGAACTGTTATCGCTCCCGAATTTCCTTCCCAAAGAAAACAGCCAGCCATAAAAAACCGTCGTCAGCGCCGGGTGAGAAGCGTCCAACGGCTTTTCTCCCATGAAGCTTTGAATCTGCCATAGGGTATCCTGTGCCAAGCCGCCGGGATAACACATAATCATGCTGGGTATCCAGCCGATAAAAATGAAAAAGAATGCGCTCCAAAATAGATGAACGCTCTTTAACTTGCCATTTTCGCTGAACGAGGGACGGTATTCTTTCTTATCGATGAGCCGGAAAACAAGGCCGATACCGACAGACAAAATACAGTCAAACCCAATAAACGCAATCAGATTCAACAGGAAAGCGCCGATGCGCGCATCATTGGGGAGAAAAATCTGCCGCAAATCGCTGTGCTCCATGGACAGGGAAACAATCATATTAAAAGCCAGAGGTGCTGCGGTGAGCTTGCTGGCGAGTCCTCGCATCAATCCCAGCCGGAAGGCAATGAAAAAAAGCAGCGTCAGGAAAAGAATCAAAAGATACAGCAGCGGTACCTGAGTGTGTAAAATATCCTGCGTCAGGGACAGGGAACTGTTCTGATAATACGCTTCCACCCCTTCCGCAGTGCGCATATGGTGAAAAAGGCATAAACTGAAGGAAGAGAAAACCGCCATCCCCAGGCTGCAAAGCAAATAGACAGCAAAGGAAGGACGTATTGCTTTCACTTTTGTCTTTCCGCGATTGGTGACAGACTCAATCTTATGTTTCTGCTTCGACGTTGTGTCAGCAATCGATCCGGCTATCGTCTCAGCTTTTTTCAGAAAACGGATAACGAAATCCGTAATCTTTTGCATGCTCTCCGCAATTCGGTCGTAATCAAACATATTTGTCTCCTGAGAGGATTGGTTGTTCCTGAATCGCTTGATCGCTTTTTTCTGCGCTGGTATGCAGAAAGAATATGCCGCTCAGAATCAGCACGGAAATTTAGTCCTTATTCCTCTTACCCCTGGGCGAAGATGGAGGCCTTTCCAGTATAAATGGATAATAACCGTCATAGTACAATCCGGTGTGCGCCCGGGAACGGAACAAAATAAGCAGCAGCATCGATCCCCCACTGAAGCGGCGCATGAGATGAATCGTTCACTTTTTTTCTTTGCTGTTTCGTTCGCAATACTTCACTGCGTCGATGAAACCCTGGTACATCCGATCAATGCTGACCTCTGCCTCGTATTCCTTTTCGCATTCTTTCTTCATACGATTCAGTTCTTTTTCATCGTTCAGCAGCGAAAGCAGCTTTTCCTTGTATTCCGTCTCGTTCTTGGTGATAAAGCCTGTTTTTCCCTCTTTCAGGAAATAGATTTCCGGAGGCTGGAAGCCCACCATGGTCACCACCGGCATCCCCCAGAAAATGGCTTCGTTCACGCCCAGGCCAACGCTGACGGGGATGGAGAACACATCGCCCATGGCCCAGACCTCTTTTCCTTCCTCGCCATACCGCTGTCCTAAATAATACAGATTCGACGCGGCGTCAAATTTTTCCTGCAATTCCGGGGTCATTCCCGCGCCCATGGCGGCTACGGCAATATCCGGCTGGTTGGCCAGGGCGTCCAGCAGCACTTCGATCCGCTTGCTTTTCTTCATGCGGCTCACATACAGCACCACCTTGTTTTCCCGGATGCCGTATTTTTTCCGCAGCGCGGCGGAGTCATAGGCCGATTTGTCGATATCATGGCAGTCCACCGTGTTGTACGCCACGAAAATCTTCTTTCGGTTCTTTTCCTGGAAATTGGCGATCATCTCCGGGGTATACGTCACGATGGCGTCGGAGCGGTTGTGGATATAGTGATAGATCATGTTCTTGATGGGGTTGTTGGGGTCGGTGTCGCTGGTGCCCTTGTTCCAGAAAATCACGGGAATTTTGTGCCGCCTGCACCAGTTGAGCACCGGGATTTCGATTTTGTCCTTCAGATGCAAGAACAGTATCACGATATCCGGGGCGATTTCCTGGATTTTCTGCGTGTAGCCCTTCACGGAAAATGGGAGGGTATGGGCCTGGAAACGGTAAGTGTAGCCCGCGTCCTGAAATTCGTCGGCCAGCACATGGAATTCATATCCATCCTGAGCGAAGCGCTCGGCAAAATAGTTATAGTTCTTCTGCCGGTAGTGAAACACATAATTGGAGATCAGCAGGATTTTTTTCATGCGTGCGCCTTCCCTCTGTTCGGTCAGCCCATGGCCGCGGGCGCGGTGGGATGAGCAGTCTTCTTGCCGTCGAAAGCGCCGGTGAAGAATTTCTCATAGCCTTCCAGCAGCGCTTTGCTTGTATGCTCCCAGCTCAGCTCGTTG